>NZ_JAWLCI010000129.1:0-2606 GCF_041687215.1 Mariniphaga sp. | reverse complement strand
GCAGTTTTAGGCGCCGCCCATATTGGTGTAATTAGGGCATTGGAAGAAATGAATGTTGAAGTAAGTTTTGTAACAGGCACCAGCATAGGGGCTTTTGTGGGGGCTCTGTATGCATTTGGAAACACATCGAAAGAAATCGAAGAAATAGCACTGGAACTTAAATGGATGGATATATCAGGAATAGCCATTTTTGAAAGCGGACTGCTGTCCAATGCCAAGCTGGGTGGACTTTTAGGAACAAGCCTGGGGAAAAAGAAAATAGAAGACGCCGATGTTCCTTTTGCTGTTATTGCTACTGATATAACCAATGGAGAAAAAGTTGTTTTAGATAAAGGACTTGTGGCACAAGCCGTAATGGCAAGTACTTGTATCCCCGGGGTTTTTAGTCCGGTAGAATTTGATGAAAAACTTTTGGTGGACGGTGGTATTGTAGAAAACATACCTATTGACACCGTGAAAAATATGGGAGCAGAGTATGTTATTGGAGTGGATTTAAATGCAAAAAAAACGTATAATAAACCAGACAGCATACTCGATGTAATGATCAATAGTTTTCATTTTACACTGAAAGCGGCTGCCAAATATCAAACCGAAGATGCCGATTTATTGATAACACCCGACCTCTCAAAATTTAATATGATAAGCACAGACCAGATTAAAGATTTGATAGAACAAGGCTACAAAGATGCAAAGGAACAGTTGAAAAAGGCTGATTTGCCTGTCAGGTAAAATAACAGAACCCAACAGAAACTTTTCTTTCAGTTTGCTGAAACGATTATAAATGCCACCGAAAAAATATTTTCGGAAAAGCGCGATTTGGAGGATAGACAAGAAAAATTTAAAAACAAATATTATGAAAATTATTAAAACAATCCTGGTATTCATCCTTGTAATCATTGCCTTGATTTTTGCATTTCAGAATTTTGAAACGGTGAGAATTTCATTTTATAAGTGGAGTGCTGAAATGCCTTTGTCATTTGCAATTATTGGTATTTATTTTTTGGGAGCGCTTACCGGGGGCATTTTATTTTCAGGATTAAAAAAAATAACCCGGTAGGATAAAAAAACAAATAATAACCTGATTATTTTTCATAAAAGTTTAATGAAAATGAATACACGTAAACTCGTTGTAATTGGTGGTGACGCAGCAGGTATGACAGCCGCATCGAAAATCAGGCGGGAGCAGCCTGAGCGTGAGATTATTGTTTTCGAGCGGGGAAATCATACTTCCTACTCTGCCTGCGGAATGCCCTATTATATCGGTGGGCAGGTTGAATCGGAGGAACAGTTGATTGCCCGTAAACCTGAAGTTTTCAGAAAAAAACAGCATATTGACGTGCGAATTCGCCACGAAGTGATTGAAATCGACCCGAAAAACAAGCGCGTAAAGGTCAGGAATCTTGATGAAGAAAAGGAATTTTGGGAACCCTGGGACGACCTGCTTATTGCAACAGGAGCCTCCCCCATTGTGCCCAACATGGAGAATATAGAAGCCAGTGGAATTTTTGCCCTTTCTACGCTTCAAAGCGGAATGGACGTATTCAACTTTTTAAAGGAGAAAAAACCGGCTAAAGCTGTAATTGTGGGTGGTGGCTATATTGGAATGGAGATGGCTGAAGCCTTTCTCAGCCGCTCAATGGATGTTACCCTGATTGACATGGCTCCGCAACTGATGGCTACCCTCGATAAGGATATGGCTGACCTTATTCTTGAGTACATGACGGAACAGCAGGTAAAGGTTTTTCTGAAAGAGAAACTGGTGAAGTTTGAGAAGAATTCCGGTGGCAGCATAAAATCGGTAATAACGGATAAACAAACCATTCCTGCCGATATTGTTATTTTGGGAATGGGCGTGAAACCCAACGCTGAACTGGCAGCCCGGGCCGGAATAAAACTGGGGGCAAGTGATGCCATCCAGGTAAACAAACGCCTTGAAACATCAGAACCTCACATTTGGGCAGCAGGCGATTGTGCCGAATCCTTTCACCTGGTTACCCAAAAACAGGTTCACATTGCCCTGGGTACGGTTGCCAACAAGCACGGACTGGTTGCCGGCATCAATATCAGCGGCGGGAACGCTGAGTTCCCCGGTGTTCTGGGAACTGCCATTACAAAATTTAAAGAGTTGGAAATCTCACGCACGGGCCTGTCCGAAAAAGAGGCAAAAGAACTGGGAGTTGAATATGAGGCCAAAACAATTACTTCAGTTTCCCCGGCAGGGTACTATATCGGTTCAGAAAAAATCCATGTAAAACTTGTGGTAAACAAACAAACCCAACGAATTTTGGGCGGGCAAATTGTTGGATTTAAAGGAGCAGCCAAGCGCATCGACACCATTGCGACAGCAATTTCTGCAGGGTTAACCGCGCAACAAATGGTTGACCTTGATTTAGCTTACGCCCCGCCATTCTCAGGTGTTTGGGACCCGGTACAAATAGCTGCACGAAAATTTATTTAATCAACTTAATTCATTAATTATGAGAACAGTTTTACCATTGTTTTTTTTTCTTTGCTTCACATATGCAAACGTTAGCTATGCTCAAGAGGAACGCTCGCTTGATGATCAACTCAGAACTCATTTACATAAAGATTACTTTACACTCAAC
>NZ_JAWLCI010000128.1:0-2909 GCF_041687215.1 Mariniphaga sp. | reverse complement strand
TTAATTATTAATTTTGTATTGAACAAAAGAAATAGGCTAAATCAAAAAATCATTCAGTAGATCTGAGAAAAATCTGAATTTTTACTGTAATTTCACCGAATACAAAATGAATAAACCAGTTAAATGAAATAAAAACGATTTTTATGAAAAAATTATTCACACTTCTGACTGCTTGCCTTTTAGCGTATCTTTTTTCTTATTCACAAGAACCGATAAATGTTATTGTTATTGGAGCTCACCCCGACGATGCTGATATTCGTGCAGGTGGAACGGCCATTAAATTTGCCAAAGCAGGGCACAATGTAATGTTTGTTTCCTTAACCAACGGCGATGCAGGCCACCACGAAAAAGGCGGGGGTGCACTGGCCAGAATAAGACGGGCAGAGGCTCAGGAAGCCGGTAAAAGGTTTGGTGTGGAATACGTTGTCCTCGATAATCATGATGGCGAACTGATGCCAACACTTGAAATTCGTAAAGATGTTATTCGTTTAATTCGAAAATGGAATGCAGATATAGTAATGGGACCCCGGCCAAACGACTACCACCCCGACCACCGCAATGCCGCAATTTTGGTACAGGATGCGGCGTATATGGTCATTGTTCCGAATGTAGCTTCGGATGTACCTCCGCTTGAAAAAAATCCGGTTTTTTTGTACGTGGAAGACCGTTTTCAGAAACCTTATCCGTTTGAACCAGATATTGCTGTAGATATTTCCGATGAATTCGAACAGAAAATTTATGGCATTGCCGCGCATGAATCGCAAATGTTTGAATGGCTGCCATGGACAGGCGGACGGCTCGACCAGGTGCCCAAAGGTGAAACAGAACGCCTGAAATGGCTGGCCGACTGGAGAAAACCGAATATTTCTGATGATGTAAGAAATTCACTAAAAAAATGGTACGGTGCCGAAAAAGCAAACAAAATAACCGATGCCGAGGCATTCGAAATTTGTGAATACGGAAGAAGGCCCTCGGATGAAGAGATAAGGAAACTGTTTCCGTTTTTTGAATAAGCATAAAAAAATCCTGAGAGAATACCCAGGATCATTTTCTCAGGTTATTTCGAATTTTTCAAAATACCGGTAAAAAAAGGTTGTGTTATTCAGAATACACAGAATCAACTACTCGCCACAATTCGGAACGGACAAGTTCCCTTGAATTGTTCGTATCCAGCATTAGTTGATCAATATTTTTACCTGAGTGAACTTTATTAAATGCACCATTGTAATCAGCCGCCCCGATTTGGGAAAAATCAGACAAAAAATTTGTTGTCACATATTGAAATTCAAGCCCCGAACCTGATGGGAAAACGGTTTGCCATAAAGACCAGCCAACCCGCGATCCGTCATTTATAAATTGTTGATGAACAGGCCTCCACACATTGGTTTCCACATCAATGTACATGTTGTCATTACCGGGTTTTACCTTCATAAAATCAATCTGTAAATAATTGAATGGAGCAATGCCTGATTCCGGATTTACGGTGGAAACCATACGCACCAGGTTTCTTTTTACCAATTGTCTGCTGTCGGAAGTCTCCTGCATAATTTTGTCAACATCCTCTCCTGCTAAAACTTTCAGCGGGTCAATTCCAGCAAACGGATTTTCAAGTTTGGTAAGATCTGTCACAATGGTTCCGGTTACAAAATTATATTCATCATCTGATCCCGCAAATCGCACTTCATACAAAACCCACCTTACTATTTCACCATTTTTTACCCGTTCCTGATGAATTTTTTTCCAGTAGTTTCGCTCAAGATCAACGTATTTTTGTTCGTCGCCCTGTTTAACTTTCATGTACTCAACCACCGCAAAAACGGTTGGTTCCTGCGCAAATACCATAAAAGGGATTGCTGCCAGCACAAAAACCATTGCCCAGGCAATTGCATTTGTTCTTTTAATAAAGAAAACTTTCTTTTTCATTTGTCTGATTTTAAATTATTAATTATTAAACTTATACAAGTTATTGAAAAATAAAGACAATTGACTCTTTTTTTAATATTTTATTTTCGAACACTTTAAAAAATTACTTTTTGCCATGAATTCACAATATGTTCACTGAACTCTTTTTCGTTCAGCATCTGCTCCGGTTTTAATATGCACACCCTTCAGTTTTTTATTCCCAAACTGATGCAGGTAAGTGAGATTAACCGAACGGGATCCAAAATCGTATTCCCACTTCGACCGGTAATTTTCCCGAATAGTTTGTAAAATCCAGGTCCTGGTTTTAAACACATCATTCGCAACCAAAGCCAGAACGGCATTATTTCTGAATTTCTTTTGAATACCAAAATTTATTACTCCACCGGGTTTGTAGGTTGAAAACCCCTACATGCCTGCAGATTCATATAATACCGATGCATCAGCAGTTATACTTTCAGAAATTCTAAATGTGCTGTTGCTGTTAACTGAGAAAACGTTTTTATTATTCTTTAAATTGCTGTTGAGGTGTTTGGTTTTTAAACTGTTACGGTTAAGTGAAAAGTAATTTTGCATTTTCCACCAGGAAGCCACCCGAAAAGAAAAATTTGTATTTACACCATAACTCCGGCTGTATTCGAGGTTTTGGGAGCGATAAACCAATACATTGGCAGTAGTATCAAATTCAGACTGGTATTGGGTAATCGCATCTTTGGTATTGCCAAAATGAATGGTTACCCACCAGTTACCTTTCTGATAGCTTATTTCAGCGCCATCATTTATGGCCGGCATTAATGAAAGATTTCCTGCCACGAACGTATTTATTCCGAAAAAAGCGACATAAGGCGCCATTTGGTTGTAATTTGGCCGGTTAATTCTTTTTCGGTAAACTAACCTGATTAATTCATAAACACAAATATTGCAATATTTTGGAAAATTACGGTTCGTAAATTTTCCATTTTCGGTGCTACAATTGTATGATGAGGTAT
>NZ_JAWLCI010000127.1:0-2954 GCF_041687215.1 Mariniphaga sp. | reverse complement strand
GCTAAAGGCGGCCAGTGGGTCGCCTTTTTTATTCATCGGGTTGCGATTGAAATATAGTAGGAATTAAAGGAAATCAATACTTTACTTTTGTAAGGGAATAACTTTACTTGTATCGGAATAGCTTTACGAGTAAAGTGTTTTTACTTTACAAAAGTCCCGATTGGTCAAAATGACCAATCGGGAAAAGAACAAAAAAAAAGAGAGGTCAAAACCTCCCTTTTCATTTTTTGGCGACGTAAGTTATTCAACAAAAAACCCCCACCATAAAAGCGGGGGTTTAACATTAACCAGCAATAGACTAATGCGAATTATGAAAAAGTCGATATATCTTCTGAAGGCTTTGAAGCTCTTCTTTATTCTCCGGTTGACGTAAAAAACGCAGAAAATCATTTATAACCGGATTATCTTTGTTTTCCTTGTATAGCTGTACAATTAGTTTCACAATCGATTCAACCTGCATAAATTCAAAGTATGGTATCGATATGGTGAAATTCATTTTATCGACCTGTACCACAAGGTCATGTCCATCAACCGGGAGTTTCAAAGTGGTGTGCGTACCGGATTCCCGGACTATTTCTATTTTTTTATCTCCCATGGCTGAAATTTAAGAAGTTAATACGTCTTTAAAGGCGGCAAAACGGGCCGGGTTACTCAATCCCAGGTCAATGAATTGGTTCGTATTCAATTCTATTTCGCCAAAAGCTTTCCGGGTGTATGGGTCAACGATAATATCGAGGCCTCCCCAACTCCCGACTATCAAATGTTCCCAGGCACCAAAAATAACGGCTGAACAAACACCTGTGCTGTTTCCTTTGTCGAGCGTGGAAGGAACCGCGTTTGTAACCTGTGCCGGATACCCATTTAATGTATTGCCATCCATGATAAACTGTTCGGTGTCCGTTTTTACAGTAGTTTTTAATTTGCCGGCAACTGCTGAATTTGTAAGGTAGCCCATTTTTTCACCGTGTCCGTTTGCAGACAACACAGCCGTTTCAAGTTCTACCACTTTAGCCCAACTTGGAGAGGCACCATTTTCACCTCCAACTACTGAACCGATTCCAACATAGTTTAATATACCTGTGGGTGTGGCGCCGGTGCCTGAACCGTTAATGGCGGCGGTTTCAATGGCCTGTGCGATTGAATCGGCCAATTCATTTACGATGATTCTCTCCACGTCAGGTAAAGAACTGTAAATGAGTTCTTTAGATATGGCACCCAATGAACCCAGTCGCCTGGGCCTTAAAGTTCCCCGGTCGGCAAAAGAAGTTTTACTTTTGGTAATTTCTTCTCCCTCATTTTTCCAGGCTGCTGTAAAGGTTCCGCCTCCCACTAATGGCAGGGTACCAGTTAAATTTGGGATGAAGGTGGCACCAAGTTTTGTGAGTGTTAACCTATTTCTCAATGCAGTGTAAAATTGCATATTTCCGCCGGGGCCAGTCAGGTAACCTCCATCACCAGGCGTGGTGTAATTTTGGCCGCTTGATGACCGGTTTAATATAACCGCCGGGATTCCGAAACCCCTAATATTTCCCCCGAATTGGTTCATTTCGCGGCGGGCCTCCTGGTTCATTTCTTCCTCAATGCCTCCCTTATCGTAACCCAGGGCAACCCTCAAAGCTCTTGTAAATGAGTACTTTTCAAGGTCGTTATTACCTCTATGGATTACAGTTCCCTGCCTGCTTGCCTTTTCAATCCTTTCTTTTTCTTCTCTTTCGACTTTCAATATTTCGCCGGAAAGATTATGAATTTCTTCGGTTAATTCATTTTCGCGGGTTTCAAATTCGCGGGTTTCAAGTCCGGCGTTTGGTAAATCTTTGAGTTCGCCCATTAGGGCGTGCCTTTTCTGTTTTAATTCATCACTTTTCTTCATAGCTATAAATAATTTAAAATATGATTAAATTTCTTTCTGTTTTCGCTAAAACCGCGTTTTACTGCATTTGGGTTTGAAGGTATGTTAACAATGGAAAATTCGATTAACTCCATTTCATCGTAAACCAGAACATCGCCTTCCCGGTGGCTCTTTTTCGGTATAAATCCAACTGAAACGGCTTTAAGGGTTCCGGCTTTAACCTTTTTGTAAATCTTCTCAGCCAGCGGGTTCGTGGTTTCATCTTCAAAGGTTGCAACCCCTATAAGTTTGTCGCCTTCCATGTAAGCGGTTGCAGCACCGAGAATAAAATCCGGGTCTGTTGAATCGTGTACATTGTGCTGATAGCCAAAGATTCCATTTTTCTCAAACCGTTTTAAGTCCCAACCTCCAGGGCTTAAAATAGAACGATGTGCGTCCTCCGTTCCATCGGAAACCACAAATTCCATTGTTCTATCTTCAATCTTTCGAATACTATGAGTTAATAACTGTCTGTTCTCCATTACTTCAAATAAATGTTTTGACAAATTTTGAAAGATTGTTTTAAAAAGTGGTGGAAATATTTTCCATAAATTGAATAATTCAATGATTTAGTTTTTATACCCCCCCTTCCAATTTTGCACGAGGTAAAATTTAGTTGGGGTGTGGTCGCTCGGTGAAACGCCAGAGCGATTGAAGGGGGTTACCCTTAACATACTGATAGTCAATTCATTGGTATTTATTTTGTCTTTATTGTGCAACGCAAATTTTTTGAGCGAACCGGGTGTAATTATTGTCATTTCCTGCTATTCTGGTAGTGTTTATATTTTAAAGTGGAAAATGTACATTGATTGAAATAATTAACTTTTTTGGCCTTTTTTCATGGATTTCGGTAAAAATATTTAATGTTTTGATTGAAAAAATGTCTGAACGAATCGTAACTTTTCCATCGCAACGACTTACCGAAAATTTTATAATGCTCATCATCGAGTAAATAATAAATATCCTCATGCGTTGCTTTGTGTTGTATTTCTGATATTTTTTGAAGACAATTAGCATACACCAGGCAAACACTTTTGTCTGTTGGCACCAGCTCAGTAAAATCTTC
>NZ_JAWLCI010000126.1:0-2974 GCF_041687215.1 Mariniphaga sp. | reverse complement strand
CAACGTATGTGCAACCCAAGAAGTTGGGTTATATTTCTAATGTCGGGTTGGGATACAATGCCAAAAAGGGTATGTAACCCAACTTTTTTGCTAAAGTAGTTCATCCAGCGGATTTTTAAAGTTCTTAAAGTTATGTTCTGAAACATGTGTATAACGCTGAGTCGTTTTCAAACTCTCATGTCCGAGCCATTCCTGAATAAAACGAATATCCACACCTTGTTCCAACTGATGGGTGGCAAAGCTGTGCCTCAGCATGTGCGGATAAACACGTTTTTTAATTCCGGCTTTGAAAGCCGCACCTTTCAGTAACTTCGAAATACTTTCTGCTCCATATTTTCCTCCTTTCTGTCCTTCAAACAACCAAATTTTTGGTTTGTATTCACTATAATATTGTCGCAATAGTTTTAATAATCCTTCCGATAATTGTACATATCGGTCTTTTTTCCCTTTTGCGCCATTTATTTTTATCATCATCCGTTTCGAATCCACATCAGCTATCTTAATATTTATGGCTTCACTTCTCCGTAATCCACACGAATAAATAACAGAAATTATACTTTTGTGCTTCAGGTTATTCGTGGCGTTTAAAATTTTCCCCACTTCTTCTTTACTCAATATTTCGGGTAACAATTTTTCTTTTCGGGGGCGTTCAATTTCATATACATGTCTTTCTTTCCGCAGCACTTTTTCGTAATAAAATTTGATTGCATTAATTCGCTGATTTTGTTCGCTAATTGTAATGTCCCATTTTCTGATCAAATTTAGAAGGTAATCGTTGATTTCTTTACTTGTAATCTTTTCAAGATTCAACTCGCTGAAATAATAGATAAAATCTTTAAAATAAGCCGAGTATGTTTTTATCGTGTTTTTGCTGTATCGTTTTTGGTGAAGCAATTCCGAATATCCTTTAGGCAATTCAATATTCCAGCGGTGCGAATAGTCACGTTTTTTGGGTTTGGGATTTTCCGGCTCGTTAACAATTTTCAACCCCGAATAATCGATCCACGCCACCGGTTTCATGGTTGTAAAAAATTCACCTAAATTAAAATTGTTTTGGGGAATGTACCAGCTATTCATGTTTGCGCTCCAGCGCGCGTTGGTGCGGGTTTTCAGCTCATTAATCAATTCGCTGTTGTAAGCAAATTCAACTTTAACCACCGGCTGTTCGCGGTGCGTTGCGTTACTGAGCGTTATTTTTGGTGTTTCGTTCAATTGTTGCTTTTTGGTTTTCAGGTTTTAAAAATAGAAAATATTTACATTCGATGGGTAAAAAGGTGTTGCAAAATATAAACCCGCCGGTGCCGGCCAGGCAAATACACAACCGGTTTCCCGGAGAAAAAGAAATCTGCTGTAAAAAAAAGCAAATGTTACGGTACGCAGGTAAAAAAATCCATTTATGTTCCGGCATGTTTTCGCAACCGGTACAACACTTTTCTGTAAATCATCTTCACTGGTATAAAAAATTTTCCATACTTTTGTAATAAATAACATTTATAATATAGTTTTTAATACATGTTAAAGTTTATTTTAATACCTGTAAAACTTATTTATTAGAGCTGTTAAGAATTTTTATGATAAATTTTAAATTTTAAACTTCGCGTCAAAAATAATATTTAAAAACAAAACAAATTGTATGGCAGTAAATTATAAAATTGTAAAAACCGCTACTCCCGGTGTAAAAGGCGGGGGAGCCTACCGGTATTATCCGCGGGTGTGCAGCCGCAGGAAAATGGATCTGATTGAGTTGTCGAAGCGAATTTCGAAAATGTGTACCCTGCACGCAGCCGATGTGAATGCTGTGCTGACCATTCTTACCACTGAACTGCCCGACCTGCTGCTGGACAACTACACCATTCAACTGGGCGAATTCGGTACGTTTTCACTCCATGCCTCGGGTGAACCATCAGATTCGCCGGAAGATGTAAACGAATCGAAAATTACCGGGCTGAAAGTGGCTTTCCGGCCAGGCAAAGCCATTAAGGACGAATTGAAATCCGCCCACTTTGTTAAAGTAGGATAGTCTGTTTTTTGGGATTAACTTTCCCGCCGGCGTATCCCGGTAATTACCGGAATGCAAATCCTTGTCGGCTGCTTTTAAGGTTTTAAAACAGGAAACTATTTTTTTATTTCTTCCAAAACGTTCTTCATTCCTTCCAGATTTTTTTTCAAAATTAGTTCCACATCGGCATCTTCCACATGGCCCAGAATGCCAAACGGTCCGGTATATCCGGCGGCTTTTAATACGGTCAGCATTTCAGCTTCTTTTTCGCCGCTGCCAACGGGCAGAATTTTCGGGCCGCCGGGATTCATGCCGTTCAGGTTCACCGCCCATAGGTGCTGTTGCATCAGTTTTACCAGTTCAGGAAATTCGTTTATCATATCGTGTGCATGGTGAAAGTTGAAAATGATTCCCACCTTGTGACCGTTCAGCGCTTCACAAATTTTCACCAGGTTTTCGGGACGGCCAAACCAGCCGCCGTGGTTGTACAAACCCACCGTACAATTAATTTTCCGGGCTTCGTCGCTTACATTGCCAATCATTATTATCGCCTTTTCCAGCCGCTGTTGTTCGTTTAAATTATCGAAATAATTTTCCGGGAAACTCACCCAGATTTGCGTTTGCAGTCCGGTTTGCTCCAGCGCCTGCAATACTTTTTGGTTATTTGCCGAAAGGTTTCCTGGCGCATCGTTTTTGTCCAGCCACATCCAAACGGCATTTATGTTGATTCCGTTTTCGCGGGCCAAATTAATTTCTTTGGCCATTTCAGGCAGGTGTTCCGCGCGCCAGTCGTAAGCATACGATTTAAATCCCAGGTTTTTCAGCATCTCAATCCGCTGTTCGGGTGTCCGGTTTTGGTTGTCGAACGGTACAATACACCAGGCAAAATAATTGTCCATGTTCATGTTCTGTGCATAAATCAGGGAGGGCAACAGAAGGAGAAGCAGCAAAAAAAAGGAAATGTTTCGTTTCATA
>NZ_JAWLCI010000125.1:0-3052 GCF_041687215.1 Mariniphaga sp. | reverse complement strand
TGCTACGGGATGTTTGTTTTTGTACACCCTGAAAATACTGATAATTCAGCTATTTTTAGGTAACAAACTCCCTTTTTTTATGAATAATTCAGGCTAAATGAAGTTTCTTGTTTTCATTAAAAATATGTGTGACATTCAGGTTCGGAAAAAAATTACCATAGGATTTATCAAGAAAGGCAGGTTTGCCCGGACTTCCCAGGTAGGAATCTGTAAGTTCATACCTCAAACCTCCATTGACTTTCCAGGTTTCACTTAATTTCCAGTTCATCAAACCATAAACAGCAAAAATCTTTTCATCAAGCGAAGAGAAGTTTGTGAATAAGGGATCGATGATGGTTTTATTTTCAGTAATTCTGGTAACTCTTACATCGTTGGTAAATTCAGACCAGGACCCTTTTAATCCGGCCTCCAACGTAAATTGCTCATTAAATTTGCCGGAATAGTCAATATGGGCTATAAGAAATTCAACCGGTGTTTTCTTATTTGTTTTTATCTGTTCCGTTTCTGTAACAGGCGAATCATTTATCCGACGTTCATTATTGTATTCATTCGGATTATTGTTGTGGTAATAAAGATAGTCGAACAGCAAGCCGATTTCCTGATTGTCATTAAATTTGTGTTTCAATCCTGTTCCAATGTCTGCGTTTTTCCATACATTAATTCCTCTTTCTGACCTTTCAGTAGTTACCAGCGTATCTATTGAAGGATTAAAAAGATTTGTGGTAAAATTTTTACTGTCCCAGTTTCTTTGATAACCTGTTGCGGTAACATGAATAAGAGTTTTTTCTGTCAGAATAAATTCCATTCCGGCATGTAAATTTTGAATGGTGAGATTTGGATTTCTGATGCTGGAGTCGATATCAGACTCAATAAATCCATTTACGGTCCGGTATCTCTCCATATAAGACAAATGCCGGTTGTAATCATGACGAATGGAGTAATTCAGGAAAGCATTAAAGTTTTTACTCCGGTGATTTAAGTTGAAATTTCCACCCAGAATTTCGGCTTGATTGTAACCCAGGGTAAGTCCGAAACTTCCGTTTGTTCCCATGTCCGGATTTTCTTTCATTACAATATGAATGATACCTGCATTGCCTTCGGCATCGTATTTGGCAGGAGGATTGGTAATCAGCTCAATTTTACCAATGTTTGCCGCGCTCATGCCATCGAGCATCTGAACCACGGCATCCAGCGGCAAACGATTCACTTTGTTATTAATCATTACCAAAACACCTGACTTTCCATTCAGTGCTATGCTCCCGTTTTGCCGGTTTACAACCACACCCGGACTTTTTTCAAGAACTTCAAGAGCCGTATTGCCTGCCGAAGTAACGCTGTTCTGAACATTGATGATGGTTCGGTCTGCCTCCTTTTCAAACACCGGACGTTTCCCGTTAACCACAACTTCGTCCAGTTCATGTATATTTTCTGCAAGTAAAATGGTTGGGAGTGTAACTTGTTTCTGTAAATCTCCAATATTTATTGATGAATTATAAGGAAT
This sequence comes from Mariniphaga sp., assembly GCF_041687215.1. Taxonomy (NCBI): domain Bacteria; kingdom Pseudomonadati; phylum Bacteroidota; class Bacteroidia; order Marinilabiliales; family Prolixibacteraceae; genus Mariniphaga; species Mariniphaga sp. Next base: position 1,551 of record NZ_JAWLCI010000125.1, on the reverse strand, counting down.
ATAGCCCAGCATCGAAACATGAATATTGTAGGCGCCCGGTTTAATTTTAAGGTTGAACTTCCCGTTTTCACCGGTTATTGTTCCCGCTTCCAAAGTTGAATCGGCAGGTTGTAGCAACAAAACATTGGCAAAAGGCACTGCATTGTTGTCGGGGGAAATAACTACTCCCGTTACCAAGACTTGGGCTTTTATTTGAAAAATTACGAAAAGAAAAATAAAAGAATTAAGAAAAATGCTTTTCCGAAAAATATCAATAAAAGTAATTTTTGAATTCATTTTGGTAAATTTTGACGTTAAATGAGATACTTAGTCAAAATTAATCCACGGATATGCTTTCTGTTTTTCTTAAAAGTTCAATTATTTTACTTTGCGGATAAAAAGACACAAAAGGCTTTATTTTCCCGTGACCGAATGGATAAATTCATCAATGGTAGTGGGTTTTAAAGCAAACCTTGCAATGGTAAAATTTTCATCAAGAACCTGGTTTGATGTGTCGGTGTATAAAGTAAATTTCATTATTCTAGCAAAACCGGGGTGCAGCGGTTTTAGTAATACCGCAAAAAATTTAAGTACTACAGCGGGAACATGACTAATTTTTGGATGAATTTTTAACGCTTTGCCAAACCGTTCAGCAACTTCATTCCGTGAGAGATTTTCAGGTCCGCCCAGAGAAACCGTTTCGTTGTAAAATTCTTCATTTAGTATAACCAGTTTCAGCGTTGCCACAATATCCTTAACCGCAATAAAATTCATCGGATTTGTCCCTTTGCCAAGAATGGATACTTTTCCTTTCTCAACAATACTCTTACCCGAAAACTCATAGGCGTGCCACTCCATAAAAGCAGGCAGGCGAAGTATAGTATAATTCAGCCTGCTCTTTTTCAGGTTCTGTTCAATTTTGAATTTAGTGCGTTAAAAATCGATGGGATGATTAGCAGAAACATTCACAACCGAGGTATAAATGAAATGTTTCACCTCGCTGTTTTTTGCCTCGTCAATCAAACGCCTGTGCCCGGCGTCGTCCACATTTTCCGATTTGTCTTTGCCTCTGCCCAGTAATCCATGTGCGGAGGTAAGCACAACATCAACGTTTTTGAAAATGTTTTTCACATCTTCAGGATTTGTAATATCGCCGGGAACCACAAGTGCCCCGGCTTTTTCAAGATCGGCAGCTTTGCCCGGGTCCCTCACCAGAACAGAAACCTTAAACCCTTCTTTCAGGAAGAATTTTGCCGTTGCGCTTCCCAATACGCCATTTCCACCTAAAATAAAAAGATGTGCCATGGTTTTAAGAGACTGTTTCGAAATAACATTTCCACAGTTTATGAGGATATCTCAAGGATGTTTTTTGTTTTATAAAATAGACGCTTTCAGGTTATATCCCGATTGCATCGGGATGCTCTGAACTAAACACAAACAATAATTAACTGGAACGCAACATTTTAACTATTAAGGTCGAAAAATAAAATTATGTGCTCAATGAATTTTGATTTGACTGAATGAGTTCTTCCAGTTTTTTTCTGTTCTTCCAGCTTTTCAATTTCAATTCTC
>NZ_JAWLCI010000124.1:0-3132 GCF_041687215.1 Mariniphaga sp. | reverse complement strand
AAAAGAGTAAACGATCTGCTGAAAGCAATACAACAACGTCCGGGCCAGTTAATATTCAATGGCAATGTTACGGCAATAAGCCAGTTTTCTACATATAATAATGCTAATGAAACTTACGGAACCGGTTCATTTGATATTTTCGCAACAACCTCTTTTGGAAAAGGAACCTTATTATTTATTGACATGGAAGCAATAGGCGGAGATGGCCCGGATGTTTTATATCCAACACTCTCCGGATTGAACGGAGATGCAGGTACTACGCAATCTCCTGATGGTATTGATCGACTTCATGTACTGGAAGTCTGGGGAGAGTTCACCGTCTTTAAAGAAATATTTACTATCACGGTCGGGAAAATTGATATTACCAATTATTTTGACAATAATGCTTCTGCTAATGATGAAACCATGCAATTCATCAGTGGTTCATTTATTAATAACTCATCGTTTGCTGTACCTTCCAATTCTCCCGGAATCCGTTTAAGAACAACACTTTTAAACCGATATCATCTTCAGTTTGGTTTATCGAGCCAGGATAATGCAGGGAGCAGGCTTTTTAACGATTTATACAGAATTGCAAGTCTTGGGTTTACATTTGCGCCCGGGTCAGGATTTGAGTCAAATATACGATTGTATGGTTATCAGGTGCCTGCCGCCAATAACGATTATGGTTTTGGTGTTAGCCTTGACAAAGTTTTTTTTAACAAATTCAATGTTTTCGGGCGATACGGTCTTAACTCCGATGCAGTGGCGGACTATTGGGGCGTTAAGTCTTCATGGAGTGCCGGGCTAAGGTTTGTAGAATTAATAAATAAACAACCTCTGGCAATAGGCTTTGCTTACGGTGAAAACTATTCAGCAATTAATAATGTAGAAAAGGAAAAAATCACAGAACTGTATGTTAGGCGCCAATTAAACAAATGGGTTCATATATCACCCCACTTTCAATACATTTGGAATAGAATGAGAACCAACGAAGATTTTGCTGTTATCGGAATACGTACGCATTTTAACTTTTAAAGATTAACATGTCAGGTTATAATGGTGTAATGATGCAGTACTTCCACTGGTTTAGCGTTCCTGATGGGAATTTGTGAAAAAAAAATGGTGAAAGCTTTGGATTTGGATTTTGAGACCAAAACAATCACTTCAGTTTCCCCGGCTGGCTAATATCCTGGTTCAGAAAAAATAAACGTGAAACTTGTGGTAAACAAACAAACCCAACGAATTTTGGGCGGACAAATTATTGGATTTAAAGGAGCAGCCAAGCGTATCGACACCATTGCGACAGCAATTACCGCAGGGTTTACCGCGCAACAATTGGTTGACCTTGATTTAGCTTACGCCCCGCCATTCTCAGGTGTTTGGGACCCGGTACAAATAGCTGCACGGAAAATTGTTTAATTGATTTTTAGATATGAATGATGTTGTTGCGGCATTGGTTACCAAAGGGTTCACTCTGCCGGCATCTGTTGTCGAGTTAAAAAATTAAGAATCATCAATTCCTTTGAACCTGAAAATTGAAAATGATGAAAAAGGAATAACTAAACCGTAAACTGTTTTTAAACCAAAAATTTTCTACATTTAATCCCTGAAAACCAAATAGCTGGTAAATTGTGTGAAAAACTAAAATCAGCTCTGCGATTTAGTTTTTAGTTCCGGTAAAAATTTTATTTTATGAACTAATGATTTTTTTCGTATTCAGGGAATATATGTACTTTTAGATGGTTGAAATATAAGTTACAATTATAAGACAACGTTATAAAGCATTGTAAAGATGGAACACATATTCAAAATATTCGAATCATTTATTGAACCAGCAGTTGTATTAATTATTTTAATAATCCTTCTAATTGTAAACTCGTGGATTTTTAAAAAAATTAAATCAACAACATCAAATGGTAATATTACGAAAGGAGCAATTGCTTTTTTTTTAATTCTTGCTGGTATATTAGTTTTCATTCTGGGCCTACCAATTGATAAATCCCTAAAAGGACAAATACTAGGCTTCCTCGGGATAATTATAAGTGCAGGGATTGCCTTAAGTTCAACTACGGTTTTAGGCAACCTTATCGCAGGTATTATGAACAATTCAATGAATCGCTTTAGAAATGGAGACCTGATTAAAATTGGAGAATTTCATGGCAAGGTGATTAGAAAAAGTATTTTTCATACGGAAATTCAACTGGAAGATAGCAATTTTATTACCATTCCTAATCTCTATATAGCTAATAACCCTGTTAAATTGACACGAAAAACAAATACCGTGATTTCCACTTCCGTTTCATTAGGATATGATATATCTCGCGAAAAAATTGAAGAAGCTTTAAGAGATGCAGCCAATGAAATCGGATTATCCGACCCTTATGTGTATATAACAAGTTTGGGGGATTTCTCAGTAGTTTACAAAATACATGGATTTTTAGAGGATAGTAACAAATATTTCAGTACTAGTTCACTGCTCAATGCTAAAGTCATGGATAAACTTCATGAAGAGAAAATAGAAATTGTTTCACCAACTTTTATGAACCAACGAAGAGTTGATGAAAAAGAATTCATCCCTAAACAAGTCATAAAGAAACCAGATTCAATTGATGAAAAATCACCAGAAGATTTAATATTTGATGAAGCAATCAAGTCAGAAAAGATAGAGACTAAAAAAGATTATCTTAAAGAGATTGATAAAAAGCAAAAAGATTTAAAAGACAAACTTAAGAATTTAAAAGATGATAAAAAGATTGAAAAGATAAAATCTATAATTAAGAAAAATGATGAAATGAAAAAGCGTATTGAGAATAATATTAAAGAACAAATTGAAAGGGATAAAGACTCTGCAAAATAAACAACGCTTTATAGTCGAGTAGCCCGCCCCACCAGCAAACGCCTTGAAACATCTGTACCCCATATTTGGGCAGCAGGCGATTGTGCCGAATCCTTTCACCTGGTTTCCAAAAAACAGGTTCACATTGCTCTGGGTACCGTTGCCAACAAGCATGGATTGGTTGCAGGAATCAATATCAGCGGCGGAAACGCTGAGTTCCCCGGTGTTTTGGGAACAGCCATTACAAAATTCAAAAAGCTGGAAATCTCACGCACTGGCCTGTCCGAAAAAGAAGCAAAAGAACTGGGAGTTGA
>NZ_JAWLCI010000123.1:0-3255 GCF_041687215.1 Mariniphaga sp. | reverse complement strand
GTGCTCGCCGGCATAGGTTCCCAAAAAATTACCAATTCCCTGAAGTGCATTTTTACTCACCGGTTCGCGGTCGAACTCATACAGGGCATCCAGTTTTTTGGTAATGGTTGCAATCCTCATTTTAATGGTTTAGATTTTTTTTTTGAAAGGCCCAAATTAGAAAAAATATCCAATGTAAAATATTCAATAACGAATAAGGAATAGGAAAGTGTATTTTTGATTACACGGGTAAGACAAAATACACGTCTTACACTACCAATTCAAAAGATTCATTCTTTTTTCACCGGCACTTTAGCCCGGTGGTTTGGAATGTCGCAACTTTTATTACGGCTTTAGCATTTAATCCTTTTAATGAGCCACGATGTAAAAACCTGTTCTTCCGCACACATATAAAAATATGGAATTTGTCGTTGCCCTGTCTCACGCTTATCCGAAAAATAAAATTATATTTGTTTTTGAATCTAACAAACCGGCAGTGGAAGACAGCACCCTTTGGAAAGATATAAAGCAAAACGACAAAAAAGCCCTCAGGAGGTTGCACGACAAATACTTCCATCAAATGTACCTTTATGCCTCCAGGTCCACCAATGGAAATGAAGGATTGGCCGAAGAACTGGTGTCCGACTGTTTTATCAAGCTTTGGGAAAACCGCAAAACAATCGACATCCACGAATCGGTAAAACACTTCCTTTTTATAATGCTTCACAATCACATCACAGACCATTTCCGGAAGAAAAAGTTACTGACCGAACCCCTCGCTCAGGATTTTGCAGTTCCAGGCGACGAAAAGTTTTTCGACGACCAGAAACATTATGCCCGTTTGTATCAGGCTGTAAAGAAACTTCCCGACCAGTGCCGGAAAGTTCTCGAAATGTCCATTTTCGAGTCCTTAACATACCAGGAAATAGCAGAAAAACTGCACATCTCAAAAAACACGGTAAAAACCCAGGTAGGCAGAGCCTACAAGCATTTACGTGAAATACTCGATCCAAAGGATTTTAATTTCTTTTTGTTGGTAAGGAAGAGGAGAAGTTAAAAATCAGGTTAAGGCAACCACCCCCATCCGGCCTACCGCACCCCTGTCCGGATGACCCCTCCTAACAAAAGCCAGGAGGGGAAAATTCGTAGTTGGGATTTTTAAACGGTTTCAAAATGTTTTACCACAAAATTATGTGGTTAGCACGAATTTCTCCTCCTCGCCGGTTTCCTATAGGAGAAGGAGAGCCTGTCCCGGGAACCCCATTAGACTTGCAGTTATTAACAGAAAAAGATTAAATGAAGCTAATAATGATGTATATGATTGATTTTCTTTCTTTTTGCTTCTTTTTCTTTCTTTTGTTAATTGTTGGTAACTGTGAAAAGGAAAAGAAGAACCACCAGTTTCGCCGAGAGCATAAGCTTCGAGCTTCAGTCCCGATTAGAACGGTGGAACTTCTTATCCTGGGTTGCCCAGCCTCAATAGTAATTAAAGCAAAGCTTAATAGCATGGAATAAGGCGAGCATCCTGCCACAGTTAATTTATAAACCTGTAAAAGTTATAATTAACATGGAACGTAAATTTAAATTAATCTTTGGAATTGACATTAGTAAATTGACACTTGATGTAACATATTTTTTTGATGGCTTTTCGCATTACATCCAGGCTCCTAACTCTGCAAAAGGAATCAGCCATTTGGTAAACATTATTAAAGAATTGGGAGTTGCTGAATCAGAAGTTCTTATCTGTTGTGAAAACACAGGTAGTTATACCGAGAAACTAGCCCTGGTAATGAAAAGTCTTGATGTTACCTTTTGGGTGGTCCATCCAGTGATAATGAAAGGTTACAGGCTGGATTTACAACGGACAAAGAATGACAAAGTCGATTCGAATAAAATCGCCGAGTTTGCCTTGGCGCATCAACATAAGGCAACTAATTTTCATCATCCTGACCAAAAAACAAAAGAACTAAAAGAGTTATACCTTTTGCGGAAACAACTAATTGGTTTTCGCCAACGGACTTTAAACTTTATTGCCAGCGAGAATGACAAAGCCATTCCAGGCATTATAAATACGATGATTTATGACCAATTAAAGCTCTTTCTTACCGATTTGATTAAAGAGGTAGAGAAAAGTATTCGGCTGCTTATAAAGTCAGAAAAAACAATCTGCGACTATTACAATATTCTACTTTCTATCCCCGGGGTTGGGCCGGTAACTGCACAACATATTATATCGATTACCGATGGGTTCAAAAAAATATCAGACTATAAATCTTTTGCCTGTTATGTTGGAATAGCCCCATTTGCCCGTTCATCAGGAACATCAATCAAATATCGGCCGAGAACATCGAAAAAGGCAAACCAGGAACTCAAGGCCGAAATGCACCAGGGGGCTATAAGTGTAATAAGGCAAGGACAAATCTTTCATAATTACTATAAAACAATGATAGAAAGAGGAAAGCATCACCTTTGGATTATGAACTCAATAATGAATATGATTGCTAAATGTATTTTTAAATTAATCGCTAAAATGATTCCGTTTAACAAAGAAATTTTTGTTAATAACAAAAAATCTTGGCAAAATAATTTGGTTTTGTCATAGTAATCGGGAAGTGGCATCCGCATACTGGCGGATGACGAGGTGGTTCTTCATGAAATTTATTTACTGATGAATCTATATGAAATAAAAACACCACCCCCATCCGGCCTACCGCACCCCTGGCCGGATGCCCCCTCCTAACAAAAGCCAGGAGGGGAAAATTCGTAGTTGGAATTTTAAATCAGTTTCAAAATATTGTGCCAAAAATTTGCAACGAGCACGAATTTCTCCTCCTAACCAACTTCTTACCTTTTGGTTAGGAGGAGTGACATCCGCCAGTTGGCGGATGACGAGGTGGTTCTTAATTCCATTTCAGCATTTCATCACAATAACTTTCCTTTTAATCTCACTTCATCACAATAAATCCCCACCTAATCCCCATAAATCTCAAATTATTTTCACCTCATCAATCCGCTACCAATCAGCCCACTACAACCCCACCCCTCATTTTTTTCAAAAAAACTTCCCATTCCTGTCACCCTGCCCATTCGTTTTATCGTCTTTATAAATGAAAGCAACCGATAAAACTTACACCCGGTTGTTCATAGTTTTAGGTTAGATAAAAAAAGAACGATCGAAAATTTCGGTCGTTCTTTACCACAAATTGAAAAAGAATGATTGAATCAAACCAGGATAAAATTTGGGAACTCTCCGCTTCAAAGGTTCACAATGAAGCC
>NZ_JAWLCI010000122.1:0-3412 GCF_041687215.1 Mariniphaga sp. | reverse complement strand
CCTCTGAAACAAAGTATTCCTGGAATTATGAACAGGGGCAATTGGTTGGCAATTACAGAAATGAAACCTTTTTTAATGAATTTGGTGAAGAAATAAAAATCATATTTTACAACTGGGATTTTGATTTAAATAACTGGAGCGTGCAGGATGTTATTTTCACCCAGCACTCAGTGTTTTTATCCGATTCAGAAGGGAATGTAATCGCGTATGAAATTACAACGTGGGATGAAACGGCGCACCAATGGCTTCCCAAAGAAAAACATTATTACTTCTGGTCTTCGCACGGAATTACCGGATTACCGGAAGTTTTAACCTATAACAGGTTCGTGGAAGTTTATCCGAATCCGGCAACTGACATCATTTTTGTCAGGTTATTTACTGATGAAATTTCAGGCACTATCAGTTTATTCAACAGCACAGGGCAGTTGCTCAAAAAATTGAATTTAACAAGCAATCTTACCCCAATTCAGGTAAACGAAATGCCCAAAGGAATTTGCATTTTACACTTAGAAACCAATCAGTTAGCGGAAACGAAAAAAGTATTGATTCAATAAAAACAAAATAAATATAAAACAATTAAGGGTTTAAAAATCAACTTTTAAAATGAATATCATGAAAAACTTTACGCTGGTTCTAATACTCTTAATCCCACTAATGGGATTTGCACAAAAACCTCTTCCTCAAATTCTTAAAAAAGCAACAACTGAAACCGATTATGGAAAAAACCATATTAGTCAGCCGTTGAAAAAAATGGAAGAACTGCAAAAGGAACTTTCTTTAAATTCCATTGCTGAGAAAATCAAACAATTACAGGCAGAAGAAAAAGGATTAATAATTTCTTCCCGGCATAATTTTCCGGGAAAGGAATTGATTGACAAACTTCGGGAAAGCAGACTGAAATCGGCCCAAACCGATACCCTGTTAATCGATTCCTTGTGTATATTTACGTTCAGAAGTCCTACTGATTCTGTACTTACAGGAAAAATTTTTGTCACGTATAACGCAAATGGACGGCGCGGCCTGGTGTGGAGCTACGAACTGGATACCCTGACCATGCAGTGGCATTATGTTGAAAAGAATGAATACTTATATGATGAAAACGACAGAAATACCTCGTATCTGGAGTATTTATGGGACATACAAATAAATGACTGGCTTCCGGTTTATAAGAATGAAATAGAGTATGATTCAAATGGCAGAAGAACAATGTTTGCTTACTTCAACTGGGATAACAATTCAGAAAAGTGGATTGGCCGGACAAAATATGAGTATGCCTGGGATGAATGGGGAAACCAGGTGCTATTTGCATATTATGAATGGAACTATTCAACAAACAACTGGCGAGGCAATTACAAACAACAATTAGCGTACGATTCTTCGGGAAACGTAACTTTAATTATTAATTCAGTCTGGGACGAAATGCATGGTGACTGGATTTTTCAGAGCAAGTATGAATCTGTTTTTGAGCAGGATGGGTCCAAACAAATGGCCATCTACTGGTGGGACCAAAACAATAAAAAATGGATAGGTGAGTATAAAATGGCCAATTATATCATAAGTCAAACAGAACAATATTCTATTATTTACTCATGGAACAACCTGGAAGACAACTGGGAAGAATCGAAGAAATCTGTCAGCAAATATTTAAATGACGGATTATCTCATCAGTTTACTACCTATATAAAACAGGATTCCATTATTCCCGGAATAGTAATTAATGGCTTTAACACAGAAGAGGATATTAACACCGTTTGGACCGACCTGTCGTGCCCAGAACAAACCTGTTCTGTTCTCGATTCCGATTTTGTGGAAGGTGCTGCTTCCATCCGTTGGGACTACCATTCTTCAGGAAAAATCAACTACTATGGCGGAGCTTGTCAGTTTGAACTGTTGAACAGCGCGGACATGTCTGGCTTTGATGGAATTTCTGTAAACTACAAAGTTTTGGAGCCATCTGTTGCGAAGTTTGTTTTTGTTTTGATTGAATCCGATGGCGAAGTTTGGGAATACAATAATTATGAATTACCGCGTGACACTTCGAACTTCTGGAAAGTGTTAGTCGTTCCCTTCAATTATATCTTCCCCAGAAACTATGTGGATGGTCAATTAAGTTTGAAAAACATCGAAAAAATCTTAATCCAGGCATTTTCTGAACCAGGCACTGAAAATTCCGGGTCCATGCTTCTGGATAATCTTTCGGCCTGCAATATTGCAAAATCAAAACTTTGGATGCATGAAAGTTTTACAGAGGAAATATTTGATGAAAATAACAACCTTATTACCTCAACCCAATCCGGATGGGACCCTTATTTACAGGAATATATTGTATTCTCTAAATATAAAAACGAAATGGTTTATGATGAAAACGGAAACATCATCAGTAAGAATTCATTTAGCTGGAATGAAGGGGATCAGTACATAGATACTTTATCTGTTAACTGGAATAACATCAGCAAGGAGGAATTTGAATACGATGAATATGGAAATCAGACGCGCTCGGAAGCTTATTATTGGGATCAATACTTTAATGGATGGATTGGAGGTTATAAATCCGAGAAAACTTATGATGAAAATGGGAATATCTTAACCTCTTTTGATTACCAGTGGCAGTATGAAAAAAAAGATTGGATTCCGGCTTACAGAGAAGAAAACACCTTTATTGCCGATAGCATTCAAACTTCTCAGGCTTCTTATTCCTACGATTCGTATCTCAATAAATGGATTGGCAATTATAAATATGAGACCATTTTTAATGAAGCACTGGAAGCGATAAAAGAAATAAACTATGAATGGGATTACAATGCCGGCACCTGGAAAATTATCAATGTTTCCCGGGTTGAACATAATGAGTATCAATATGATTCGGAAGGCAGACTACAGGCCTATGCACGCGAAACATGGAATGAAACACTGAACCATTGGTGCCCAAAAGTAAAATATTACTATTTCTGGTCATTACACAGCATAACAGAGGCAGAATTGGTACTGCTCAACCAGGATGGGAAATTGATGGTTTATCCGAATCCGGCAACTGACTACATCTGTGTAAAAACAGCGTCAGATTTAAAAAATGGTACAATCAGTTTGTATAACAACAATGGCCAAAAGGTTAAAACACTTCAAACAGTTGGTGATGTCACAAACATCAATGTCAATGATTTGCCAGCCGGAAATTATATGCTGCAATTTGCAACCGACAAGGATGTTTTTGTGAAAAAAATAATTATATGGTAAATTCTGAACATTTTAAATAAAACATTAAAAGCTTAGTAATGAAAAAACTACTTACAATTACCATTCTTTTATTCTTTTTTGTTTTTGCATGCCAGGCTCAAAAAATGATAAAAATTGATGAGCAACTAAAGAAAAATAGTCAACTGATGATTGTAAAACGAAAAGGAATGAGTGTTAT
>NZ_JAWLCI010000121.1:0-3623 GCF_041687215.1 Mariniphaga sp. | reverse complement strand
AGGATTGTTTGCGGTAAACGTTGAACCGGAATAACAAACCGCGCTTGGGCCTGAAATGGTTGGCTGGGTGGGGTTAGTGCCAACACCGACAGCATACCATGCTGCTTCAACCTGACGGGTATGGAAAGAATTTGAACCAAACAGAGCTCCACTTGCCGCCGCATTTATAGTTTGTGTCCTTATCCCAGGATAAGTGCTTTGGTTATCCAAATAATTATTAAACACTGCTTCTACAATCAAATCTTCGGCTGCATCCATACCAATACCATAAACAGTATAACTGTTTCCATTGTCATTTGTCCCCGAGCCGCCATTAACAAGCAGATAAAACCAGTGTGAAAAAACGCCGGATTTTACATACTGGTTTCCGGCATTATAGGTACTGCTTAAATATGTATCCGATATTTCCGTTTCAGCATTCGTGTCTTCGGGATTCTGTATATTTCTTATACAGTCATAATTTAGTATTACACCTTCACCTATTTCCCATACCAAACTGGGAGAAATCCGGTTTTCCAAAATAATGCCCCAGATATCGCTTAACCCCTCATGAAATATTTGAAAATCGCCGCTGTATGCCCAGCCAATCTGGAAATCGGTAATCCCATGTCCGTATTCATGGGCTACTGCGTCGAGGCTGGCTACCGGATTAAATTTTACAGCTCCATCTCCAAATAACAACACATTTAAATTTAGGTTCCAAAATGCATTATCTCTATCGTTATCTGTACTGCCATAGTGGAAATACGCATCAATATCGAAATCATTGTCATCGTAACTGCTAATGGAGTGCTCATTTAAAAGATAGTCATAAATTTCCTGCAATGCCCAGTGGATATCCAAGCCCATGTCGTCTTCACTGGCAGCATATTCATTGGCAGTCCAGTTATTATCGGCATCGGTTAGTTCAACCCTGCTGTTTATATTGGCACTGCCGTTCAAATCCCACGTGTGGATAACCGCATTTCGGCTCGAGTCGCATAAGTTGTAAGTATTGTTATAGTGCTGTGCTGTTGCCTGTCTTGTCCCGTTATACCGGGTTTCGAATGTTCCTGTGGCCGAGTAACCAGTTATGCTTGGTTCAGTAAACAATACTTTTCCGTTTTGTGCATCGATGTACCCTATTTCATCGTTGTTGGGATGCCCGGTAATCAAATATACTTGGTAAACCAAAACCGGAGAATACACTGTGTCCTTCCCAAAAATATTCAAAATTTCCTTTATGAGTAAATCAGCCTTAAATCCGGCAACTTTCTCAACGGGGATTTCTTTGTAATCTGAAAATGCCTGTTTGGCCTCCTCCCTGGTTATTGACGGGGTAGTGCTTAGCCCTTCAATTTTAATGAAATTACCGTGGGCAAGATACATCCTGCCTTTTTCAAAATGAAAATTATAACCTGCCCCGTCAACTTTTACCCCGTTGTAAAATTGGTCGTAATGTTCGTGGCGGAAATTTTTGTTCCGTTGTTTTTGCGGCTGCAACACAAAATTAGTGGCAGGTGCCGGTTTCAATTATTCCTCAAAAAAAGCTTTTGCAGTTTCAGGTACTGTTACTCTTTTCGATTCAGGAGATTGCGGGGAAGGAAACTTCACATATTCCACGATCCCTTTGCCGTTTCGCTTAATTATAATACTATCGTTATTTTGTCCTTCAATGTACAAAACGGAAAAGCTAAAAATTATAAGTAAAAATATTGTTTTCATTGTGGTTTATTTTATTCGTTTAAATGTAACGTCGTTAAATATTGCAGCAACATTTCTATATTTTAAATATATTTTATTGTTGCTGTCTGCAAAAACATAGCTATACTCGAAAAAAGGCATATATTGTCCTTTTTGAGGGACGTATATATATTCATGGAGAAGAGTATCAATACTGTACTTTTTATAATAATACTCACCGGTTTCATATTCATATTCGCGTAGTACACTGTCAGGCAGATATTCTTTATAACCTGAGGGGTTTTCCACCGACCTCATGTCCGGATAATTACCTATTTCGACTATTTCCCATTTTCCAAGGATAATTTGGGAAGGGTCGGTTTCAAGCGGTTCGTCGTCTTTACACCCTGTCCAGGCAATTAGCAGGAGCAGGGATAATACGCTTAGTTTTAAATTTTTGATTTTCATGATGTTTGCTTTGAAAAATAAAGAAATTTTTGTTTTTTCTTTTTAAATCATCTACAACATTCAAAGAGCCGAAGTTACCAGGTAAAAGAGCAATTAAGAACGGGTTGTGTTTGGGGCGCCAGGCGAAACAACCTTGTTGCTGCCGGGGCATTTTTAGGGTTTGTTTACGGTTCATGTTTCATTTTTAATCGTTTTTAAAATGGTTTTGTTTGGTAGATGTTTTTTGTTAACAAAAGGTTGCGTGGCAAATATTTTTTTGTTTGTGGGTTCATCCTGTTTTGGTTTTTTTAATCAAACCTTCAAGGTTTCCAAAACCTTGAAGGTTTGCTCATAAACATCTATCTTTTCACCACCAGCTTGCCTGTTAATATTTCATCTTTATATCTTACCTGCACCATGTAAATCCTCTCTTTCCAGCCGGCGATTTGTATTTTGGCGCTTTGCCCCCGCAGGTTGGTTTGTTTCGCTTTTAACTGTTGCATTTCCGAGTACACTTCCAAATCCCATGGGGTGTTTTCATTAGAAACTAAAATTAAAGGTTAAACTATAAGGTAATTCAAGCTTGGATATGTAATAGCTATGATATTGGCGATTATCAGGATTTACATCACCACCCTCTTCTTTATTCCACCAGTAAAAATTTTTTAGTCCGGCTTCAAAAGCAACTGATAAACTATTGGTAATAAAAACCTTTACCCCCGCGAAAGGGACAAAAGACAGGTTGTAATATTCGGCAACATGTGGATAATCCATGTCATCTGTAATTCCAACGAAAGCACCTAAATCAGCGCCATAATAAAAAACGGCCCTATCAAGCTGTTTTTGAAATTCGTACCCGAATGACAGTGAAAAATTGGTTTGTTGCTTTTTCGCTGTTAAATCATAGTTTTCATTATTCTGGGTAATTTTATATTTATCAATCCAATACGATGCTCCAATTCCCAATCGGTAAGCACCTTTAATTTGGTTTTCTTTAATGTTGTTAATTTTAAACAACATCTTTTCAGGGTAGCCCTCGGAGAAGAAATTTTGCAAATCTATTGCAATTTCATATTTTGATTTGTCGTTTTTTGAATCAATTTTCTGTGCCTTTAATATGGGGTGTTGAAGAAAAAAAAGAATAACACACAAGCATGTAATAAAAATAATTTTTTTTTGATTTTTCATTTTTTTGTTTTTAAGTTTTTAAATATCAATAATAAAACATTACAGGATTAAGTTTAATTTTTTTTTTAGTATTCCCGGTAACAGAAAGTTGCCAGGCAAAAGAGCAATTAAGAGCGGGTTGTGTTTGGGGCGCCGGGCGAAACAACCTTGTTGTTGCCGGGTCATTCTTTGATTTTTCAGGGGCCGTGTTTCATTTTTTTTACAGATTAAAATTATTTGTTTTTGGTTAAGATGAGCCAATATGTAAAATAGTTGCGTGGAGAAATATGTTTTTTGTCATGTCTTTTTCAGGCGTTCAAAAGGTTGGTGTGATTTTCCTTGTTGCG
>NZ_JAWLCI010000120.1:0-3679 GCF_041687215.1 Mariniphaga sp. | reverse complement strand
ATCGCTTTTCGAAGGCAGCGGATTCAATTTGAAAATTCATTCTTTATATAAAGGTGAAAAAGCTGAAAAAATGGAATTTGCGCGTGAAGCCCACGGAATTCTGGTTCGGCACACAACTGTTGATTCGGAATTTCTGTCGGGTATGAAAAATCTGAAAGCCATTGTGCGATATGGCGTTGGTTACGACAACATTGATGTGGATGCCTGCACCCGTTACGGTGTGAAAGTGGCCAATGTGCAGGGTTATGCAAATCACTCGGTTTCCGACCATGCGCTGGCTTTGCTGCTCACATGCAGCCGCGGAATGTGGAATCCAAAAAAGCAAATTATTGCGCAGTTTGCCGCTCCGCCGGTAGAAGATGTTTTTGAACTGCATGACAAAACCCTGGGAATAATCGGATTGGGTAGAATTGGCAGCGAGTTCAGCAAAAAAGCAGCTCCCCTTTTCCGTGAAATCATTGCTTCCGACCCATATAAACCGCAACATTATTTCGACAGTTTGAATGTTCGAAAAACTTCAATGGACGACCTTCTGCAACAATCAGACATGATCAGCATTCACTGCAATTTAACCGAAGAAACCACACATTTGCTGAACCGCGAAACATTCGGCAAAATGAAGAAAAAACCTGTAATCATTAATACTGCTCGTGGCGAAGTGATGGATGAAAAAGCTTTGCTGGAGGCTTTAAACGCCGGGCAAATTCACAGCGCCGGACTGGATGTTTACGAAAATGAACCGGCAACCGAAGCTCAGAAGCCGCTTATCAACCATCCGCGAACCATCTCCACCGGGCATTATGCATGGTACTCCGACCGTGCTGCACACGAACTTCAGAAACGGGCAGCGTTGAACCTTTTCAACCTGTTAACCGGAAAAAAAACGGAAGATTGCCTGAACCCTGAGATTCAGTAATAGCGGCCAATCATCGGATGCTCCACGATAGCTTTCCGTAACTCCCTGAAATTTAAACCTCCTGAACTCCGGTAAACAATTTTACCGCCGGGTTCCACAATGATAGTGTATGGAATTTCGCCCTGCCATTTCTCATCAAGGTTTTCAATTAAATCATACCGGTTTTCCGATTCGAAAATGAAATTATTGTCAATGGCAGCCTCTTTCTTTTCCAGGAACTCCTGCACTTTATTTTTGATGTTCAGCTTATCGGTGCTGATGGTGTACATTTCAAAATCGCGGCCCATGTACATGCGGTAAGTATCCACCAGCTCGTCGAATTCGGCAATGCATGGCCCGCACCACGTGGCCCACACATTAATCAACCGCAACTTTTCTGAATCATTTTTTACCAGTTCTTTTAGTCCCTCAACCGAAAGGTTTTCAAGCGGAACTTCCTTTTTGGCCCAGTTGGTGTCCAGTTTTTTGCGCCACTCGCCTTTCCATTTCCATTTTACCGAACAGCCAAACACTTTGGTTTGGGTAACCGGCGGTTCTTTGCCTTCCAAAACAGCCTCAATGGCATTACGTAAATCGTGTTGTGTGGCCGTGCCTGGTTTTTCCGACTCGTCAATCCTGCCCACATAACGCAAAATGCGGTTTTCATCAAAAACAAAAGCATGAGGTGTGGCAACCGGTCCGTAAGCAATAGACATTTCTTCGGTATCGCCATCATACAAAAACGGAAAATTGTATCCCTTATCCTTTGCCCTGATGACCATATCGTCAAAGGAATCGCCCAAATCGGAATACCCCATTTCTTCAAGACATACAGCATTGGGGTCGTTCGGATTTATTTTAACCACCTGAACGCCTTTTTTTTCATAATCATTTTGAATGGCGATTATCCGATCTTCATACGCCTGTGCCGTAGGACAATGCGGCGCGCTGAAAATGAAAACCAGTATTTTGGCATCCTTAAACGAACTGAGCGAATACATTTTCCCGTCCACGCCTTTCAGGTTAAAATCGATGGCTTTTGCACCCGGTTCAAGGGTTGCCGGATTGGGATGATCCTGTGCAGATACAGAAAAAGCAAAAAAAAGTGCGAACAAAACGACCAGTTTATTCATTGTATTAACTTTAGCATTTAAGACTGTTAAAATAACAAAAAAGAAATTTCAACCAACTTTTAAAAAGGTTTATTATAATGAGAATACCTGTTTCCTTTTTATTGATTTTAATTTTTGCAGGAGTTTTTTTCCCCTTTTCAGGAAAGGCGCAAAACAGTTTTCCAGTTGATTCGGTAAAAAAGACAATGCAAGATACTACGGCCCTTTCAGGAGAAATTGACGAAGTGACTGTTACGGCCTTTCGCACGCCGTACAACCTTTTTAACACGCCGGCGCCTATCAATCTGATTGTGCCCATCCAGTTGGAAACCGGCAGTGCATTTACACCGGTTGAAGCACTAAACCAGGTTCCGGGCGTTTTGGTGCACCACGGAACACTGGCCACGAACCGCCTCACTATCCGCGGAATTGGGTCGAGAACACCTTATGCCACAAACAAAATAAAAGCCTATTTTGGTGAAATTCCACTCACCAGCGGCGATGGCGAAACAACACTTGAAGACCTTGAAAATTCTTCCATTCAGCGGGTTGAAATTATCAAAGGTCCCTCCTCCAGTTTATATGGCGCCGGACTGGGCGGCACCATTCTTTTTCACCCAAAAAGTGTGCGCAATGATTTCGTTCGGTACCAAACAACTGTTGCTTCTTTTAACACATACAAAAACACACTTTCGGCAGGTATCAGTCAGAACAAACTCGATATTTTTGCGCTGGGCTCTGTGCTGAACAGTCAGGGATTCCGCGAAAACAATGCTACCAACCGGGCCAATCTTATGCTCCATTCCGGGTATGCTGTTTCTGAAAAAGTGAATCTGGAGGCACTGATAAAACTCACCAAAATGAAAGCCTTTATTCCCAGCTCCATTGATTTGAACACTTTCCTCGAAAGCCCTGAAAAAGCGGCTGCCAACTGGAAAGGCATTCAGGGTTACGAGGCATACACCAAAGGACAAATGGGGCTTTCCATGAATATTTTGCCCACACAACAAAGTAAAATTTCACTGGCTGCTTTCGGAAGTTTCCGCGAAGCCGACGAACCGAGGCCGTTCAATTTATTGCTGGAGAATTCGCATTATTTGGGCTGGCGCGGCTACTACCAAAGAACAATAGATGGTGAAGTGGCCAAAATCACTTTCACTTCAGGACTTGAGTTTTTCCGTGAAAACTATAACTGGTCCACCTGGTCGAACGACAATCCGGATGATGTGCTTTCAGACAACAACGAAAAACGTTCGTATGAAAACCTGTTCATTCAAATGGAATCGAACTTTCAGGAAAAACTGTTTCTGTCTGCCGGAATCAATGGTAACCTGACACGCTTCGATTATACCGATAATTTTCAGGCAGATGGCGACCAGTCAGGAAAACGTTCCTACAAACCAGTGCTTTCGCCGCGCGTTGGAGTCAATTACCAAATTTCCGGCACATTTTCACTATTCGGAAATGTGAGTCATGGTTTTTCCACGCCATCGTTTGAAGAAACCCTTTTGCCCGCAGGTCAAATCAACCCTGATATAAAACCGGAAACCGGCTGGAACCTGGAAACCGGAATGCGGGCCGACTGGAACAACCGCCTCAGGGCAACTGTGAGTTACTACCGCATTTACATTAAAAACCTTTTGGTTGCACGCCGAACCGGTGAAGATGCCTA
>NZ_JAWLCI010000119.1:0-3722 GCF_041687215.1 Mariniphaga sp. | reverse complement strand
TTCTGATGATTTCCGGGGCAATCACTTCAGTATGGGTGGTGCTGGGCCTCTGGATGCTAATGGGACTGGGCAAATCGGGCGTTGGGATGGCCACCATGCACGATGCCAACCACGGCTCTTTTTCGAAAAACAGCCGCATAAACAAACTGTTTGGCAATTCCATGTACCTGCTGGGCGGTTTCCCTGCCAACTGGCGCTACCAGCACAACACGCTGCACCACGGTTATACCAACGTGGAAGGGCACGATGAAGACATTGCTCCGCCCGAAATTTTGCGCTTGTCGCCTCACCGGCCGGTGAAAAAAATACACCGTTACCAGCATTTGTATGCCTGGTTGTTGTATAGTTTAATGACCATTTCGTGGATTATCTCGAAAGATTTCAGCAGGTTTCACAAATACAGGAAAGCCGGAGTTAAACTGGGCGGTAAACGCACCTACCGCAGCTTGATGACCGAACTGATTCTTTCCAAAGTTGCTTATTACGCCGTTTTTCTGGTTGTGCCTTTACTTACCATACCGGTTGCATGGTACTGGGTAGTTGCCGGTTTCCTTTTAATGCATTTTACCGCCGGACTGGTTTTGGCCAGCATTTTTCAAACAGCGCATGTTGTGCCTACATCAGAATATCCAATGCCCGATGAGAATGGCGAACTTAACAACAACTGGGCAGCGCACCAGTTATATACCACCTGCAATTTTGCACCTAAAAGCAAGATTTTTTCGTGGGCGATTGGCGGGCTGAATTACCAGGTTGAACATCATTTGTTTCCCAATATCAGCCATGTTCATTACCCCAAAATTGCCACAATTGTGCAAAAAAAGGCAGAGGAATATGGGCTACCTTATCATGTAAACAGAACATTTCTGGGTGCTTTATGGCAGCATACCCGGATGCTTAAACAACTGGGGACTTCCTGAAATGTGCCTTTGCCTGTTGCTTCAAACAAAATAACGATATGCAACACAGCATTGGTTCAAAAGTATATTCAATTGAATCCGAATTTGAAGATTCGTTCAGCATTAACACTGCGGACTGGAATCCCGGTAGCTGTTTTTTCCGTGTAAATAAATTGGATGAACAATGATCATATTAATGATTTTGACAATGGCAACAACTTTGAACAGTAAAGTGCTTTTTGATTTTACGAAAACCATGGATACCGGCAATTGGGTGGTGGTGAACGACGGGGTGATGGGCGGCCTGTCAAAAGGCAATTTTATGCACAGCGAAAATAACACAGCCGTTTTTTCCGGAACCGTTTCGCTGGAAAACAGCGGCGGTTTTTCGTCGGTACGATTTAACTCGGGCCACATTGATGCAGAAGGTTTTTCCATACTTGAGTTGTTTCTTAAGGGCGATGGGAAAAATTACCAAATTCGCATTCGCGAAAAAAACAGCGATTATTTTTCGTACATCTACACCTTCCAAACGTCGGGTGAGTGGGAAACCATAAAAGTTTCACTTGCAGAAATGTACCCCTCGTTCAGGGGCAGAACCTTAAATTTTCCAAATTATTCGGGAAAATCAATGGTGGAACTTTCTTTTTTAATTGGAAATAAAAAAGCGGAATCTTTCCGGCTCGAATTGCAAAAAGCAGTGCTAAAATGAGGTCGCTGTTTACTAGTCATCAGTCATCGGGTCTCCCGTCTTCTGTCTTTTGACTTCCGTCTCCCGACTTCTTCCTAAAATACCGTTCCGATTTTCCCCACAACTTTCCGGCCTCCCGGAATAACTTTTTTGTGGCTTTTTCTGCCGTTTGGTCTGCCTTTTTGTAGGCGTTACTTTGATGAATTTTTTCAGCAGTTTCGTCTATAAATTCCTCAGCCTTTTCAATCCAGTTATCATATTTTTTCTGAGTTGTTTCCTTCTTTTCCGGTTCCTGATTTTTTTCGGGTTTCATATGGCAATCTTTTTCTTGTAACAGGAGCAAAGATAATGAATAACGGAGGCAAACCCTGCCCCACTGGTTTCGAATGAGTGCATGACTAATTTCATGCAATAATTTTCCGAAGAGATACCTTTGACATGCGCTGGCCCACCATTTGATTTCCGGTCTGGTAAAACAAAAATGGTATTATTACAGGCGATAAAAAAATGAAATGCCAGATGCTTTGTGGAGAGAGGATTGATTTTTTTGAACTTAAGAATCAGGTATTTATCAGGTAAGATTCAATAATTTCCATCAGCATTTTTTTGTTTATAGGTTTCGAAACATAATTATCACAACCAGATTCGAGGCACTTTTTCCGTTCCTCGGGCATGGCATAAGCAGTTTGGGCAATAACGGGCAGGTTAGGATGCGATTTTTTTATTTCTGCAAGAGCCTCCAGTCCGCTCATAACAGGCATTCTGATATCGAGGAGAACCAGATCCGGAATTTTTTCGCCAATTAGCTGGAGCAGTTCCTTTCCATTTTCGGCACGTTTGATTTGAATTGCTGAGGCGGATAAAATTTCAGTAAGGTAATAATATGAATAAGAGTCATCTTCGGCAATATAAATGAGTTTATCTGAAAAATCGGGTTTCTTTCCTTTACCGGCTTTGGGTTTCTGTGAAATTAGTTCACCCTCATTTTTATTGTATGGTAGGTGAAAATAAAATATGCTGCCTTTTCCCGCCTCTGATTTCAGCCAGATTTTTCCACCCAATAAATCGAGCAGTCCTTTGGTGATGCTTAAACCCAGACCGGCTCCCTCTTTAAAGTTTACATTATCAGCTTGTGAAAACCGTTCAAAAATCAGGTTAAATGATTCTTTTGGAATGCCATGCCCCGTATCTTTTACAAAAAACTCGGCTACCGGATTATTGCCTGTCTTTTTTATCGTATATCCCACGGTAATGGTACCAGAATCGGTATATTTAACGGCATTCCCGATGAGGTTGTTTAAGATTTGTTTGAATCGCACCTCATCTGTGTCGAGAATTAAATCTTTCCATTCACTATCAACCTCTATATGAATTTGAATATTTTTTTCTAACGAGTTGATTTTGTTTCTATGGATTTCCACAATATTTTTTAATCCTGAATATATGCGTATAGGTTGAATGTCAATACTCATCTGGTTCAATTCAATTTTGGAGATGTCGATGATATCGTCTATTATCCTGATCAGTTGCTCACCAGACATTTTAATGAGCGAACTGTAATTTTTAAATTTTTGTGGGGTTAGCTCTTCGCTCGTAATCAATTCAGAAAAACCGAGAACGGCATTCATTGGTGTACGGATTTCATGGCTCATGTTGGCTAAAAAAGCAGATTTCAGCCTGTCAGATTCTTCTGCCCTGATTTTTTCTATTTCAAGTTTTTTTCGGTTTTCCCTGAGCAATTGAATCATCCTTTTTTCCTTTTTCAATGATTTGTCGATGTTTGAAATTATAACCGCAAGTCCTGCTGAAATAAGGGAAGTAATTACAATGAAATTTATGGAATTTACAATCCAGCCTGCTGTTCCGTACTCAGAAATCAACCCGATTCCTTCGGTTTTAAAATATACCGGAAGTGTTAGCAATGCAAGTGAAACTATATTTATGGTTGTGGAAATAATTACCCCCCTAAATCCATAAAAAAAACCAGCCAGCAACGGGAAAAAAAACAACCAGTTAAATCCTGCACCTGCCTGTCCCATAAGGATTAAAATGGCGATACCGAGCACATATAATGTTATAAGTGAAATTTTTACCTTGGCCTGGGAAGAAAGTTTTCTTGAAAAGGAAACATA
>NZ_JAWLCI010000118.1:0-4371 GCF_041687215.1 Mariniphaga sp. | reverse complement strand
CAAAAAAATAGGATTTAATACTCATGGACAAAAACAGTCAGGGCATAGTGGAGTTGGTGGCTGACGAACTAAAAGTCTGCCAGCCTTAACTTCATTAAACCAATTCAAGAACCGGTTAAACTTATCAGGTTCATTTTCATCCCATTGATTCAGGATTTAGTTGTCATAAATCAGAACAATCTCAGAATAGCCTCCAAAATCATGGGTAAGTCATTTTGCCCTGTATTCGCATAAGTGGCAGAATTTTTTGGGTATGGGGCAATTTTTATAAGGTGTAAGGCTGCAATATAGCCTTCCCCGGCATATTTTTTTAGTTACCGTTTTTTATCAATAAAAAAAAACAGTTGTTGGGAAAATTTTCTCCATTTATTTATGTATCATTACATTCAGGAATTAAAAACAAAATGAGACTGGAAGCAGTTAGTGAATTTTATTTTGACCATTTTGTTTTTGAAATGGATTGGACAGTCATAAATATGACAATTGTAAGAAGATATCACAAGTGATTTTGAATAAAAATTAACTTTTAATCATGTGAAAATTCTGATAACTGGTCCGGATGGTGTTTTAGGCAGTAATTTAGTGAGGGAACTGCTAAATCGTGAATACAAAATTAGTGTTCTGATTCTTGATGGGACATTGGCACCCACCCTTCATCACCTGCCCATAGACAGGTACTATGGCAATATACTAAAACCGGATGACCTCGATTTATGCATGCGGGACCAGGATTGTGTGATACACTGCGCAGCATGCACCAGAGTGTATCCCGCACGTGATGAATTAATTAATCTGGTTAACATAGAAGGGAGCCGGAACATAGCTGAAGCTTGTTTGAAGCATGGCATTAAACGGTTAATATACATTGGAACAGCAAATTCGTTTGGTTATGGATCGACTCTGGAAGATTTGGGAAAAGAAGGGAATCCTTACACTTCGGTAAAATACGGACTTGATTACATGGATTCAAAAAGGAAAGCCATGGAGCTTATTTTAGAATATGTCAATAAGAAAAACCTTCCTGCGATAATAGTAAATCCCACTTTTATGATAGGACCTTACGATTCAAAACCAAGCTCCGGACAAATGATACTCGCTTTGTACAATGGCAAAGTGCCCGGCTATACAAATGGCGGTAAGAATTACATCGCCGTAAAAGATGCTGTTGTTGCAACAGCAAATGCTGTTAAAGAAGGAAAAATTGGTGAATGTTACATTCTCGGAAACGAAAACCTTACATACAGGGAAGCTTTCGAACGTTTTGCGAAGGTTATAGAGGTAAATCCACCGAAAATAAGACTAAGTAATGGAACGATAAAAATTTTCGGAGTGTTAAATTCGTTTCTTGCCCGTTGGCTAAAATTCAAGCCTGCCATAACAAAAGAACTTGCCGCTATTTCCTGTGACCGGCACTATTATTCAGCAGAAAAAGCCATAAATGAATTAGGATTACCTCAAACCCCGATTGAAGTTGCTGTAAAAGAATGTTTTGAATGGTTTCGCGATAATAATTACTTAATCAAGAAATAGTTATGTATCAGCATTTTAGTATTAACGCGAGTTGGGACCCTTCAGTTGCGAGGATTTTCATCCCGGTCATTTGCACACTTATTTCTTTTATTATTTTTTGGTTTGTTGCTCAGTCGGCAAAGATAAAGGCTCGATTTTATGAAAAGCACGATTTTGATTCAGCATCGGTAAAACACATTTTTTTTACCAAGTATTTCGGATTCCTGACAATGGGAATATTGCCGGCAATTGTCTGCCTTCTCGCCTTACCCGAAATTTCTTTGGCTGAATATGGATTAACTTTTATCCCTGAAACAGGATTTTTTACACTTATCTGGATTATAGGGTTAAGCGCTGTAGTGCTTCCACTCTTATATTTCAACGCAAAGAAACCTGAAAACTGGATTAATTATCCCCAGATCCGGGCAAAAGTATGGACAAGGAAAACCGTGGTTATTAACCTTATAGGTTGGTTCCTGTATTTGTTGGGGTACGAATTTCTTTTCAGGGGTATTTTATTGTTTTCCCTTGTTGAACCTTTGGGCGTATGGCCGGCAATTGCTGTAAATATAGCACTCTATTCGGCAACACATATTCCCAAAGGACTTGCTGAAGCAATCGGGGCAATACCCCTGGGCCTGATTTTTTGCATTCTTACACTGGCATCAGGAACGATATGGATTGCATTTATTGTGCATGTTGCCATGGCATGGACCAACAGCCTTACTTCAATAAAATTTCATCCTGAAATCCAATACATACCAAATGGGAAATAGGTTCTCCGGGAAAGTTGCCATTATAACCGGATCAAGCAGGGGAATAGGCAAGGCGATTGCAGTTGAATTGGCCAGCGAAGGCGCATCTGTGGTACTTAATGGAAGAAATAGAGAACGTCTGGAACTTGCACAGAAAGAGATCGAAAAGCATACAAAAAATGTCATTAGTGTATGCTGCGATGTATCAGATGTCAATGAGGGGAAAAGATTAATCGATGAAACTGTTAAAACATTCGGACGTCTGGATATTCTGGTGAACAATGCAGGTGTTTCGATGCGTGGTTATTTTGCCGACCTGACACCTGAAGTTTTTCAATCGGTTTTCAGAACTAATATTTATGGTACTGTAAATCCAACTATTCCTGCTATTCCCGAACTGAGGAAAACAAACGGAAGTGTTATCTTTATTTCCAGTCTTGCGGGTATCAGAGGACTTCCTTCTTTATCTGCATATTGTTCTTCAAAAATGGCACTTCGTGCTATTGCCGAATCGATTCGTATAGAAGAGCACAAGCATAAAATTCATGTTGGATTAATTTATGTTGGTATGACAGAGATAGAGCATCAAAAGGAAACCATTGGCCCTGATGGATCTGTGGTGATTTTGAAAAAAAGGGATAAAAGGAAGGTGTTGACTACTGAATTTGTTGCAAAAAAGGTATTAAAAAATATCCGGAAACGAATGTTTATTAATACATTAACACCTGTCGGAAAGTTAAATAATTTTCTTCAGGCAAGGGTACCCCTGCTGGTTGAAAAAATTATTTTGAAGAATCTTCATAAATTTGAAGAAAGAAGTCAATAATAAAATTGTGTAACTAAACATTTTGATAAAATATACACGTAATATTCTCCTGTTTTTGCTATTGGACATCGTAATTATATCTTAATTTAGTGAACCAGGGACTCTGGAATAGAAGAGTCCAGATTCGAGCCCTGGTATGGTTAAAAACGAGACCATTGTAAGCACCTCCTGCCAGTCCTATGCTGTATAAAACTTTTTTTGCAAATTAGCCACAGCTTCTTCTACAGCTTTTAAATCCTTTGCTTCATTTTTCATAATGTTTTGCTTTTTGTATGATGCCATTAAAGATACAAAATAACTGAGCGGATATGCTTCATAAATAGTTGAGTCAATTTTAATTGCCTTTTCCATTTACTTAGTCTCTTTACGCAAACGTTTTTCATTTAATTCATACATTGCCAGTTCAGTGTAATTGTCAGTGGCGATAAAAATACGACCTCGCTGAGGTCATTCTTTTAGTCCAGGCAGGATTAAAATTTTACCCAATAAAAAACAATTATTTGTGAACAGTTTTTACCCAACTAATGATGACATTCGCTAAATCCTCCCGGGAATTCTTAAATGAATGATCGTCCTGAAATGCTATTATTGCAATATTTTGTGCATTTTGATTTTTGAGAGCCCGGTACAAGGGTAAAGTCCGTTCAATCGAGTTACTGAGATCATCCCAACCTCCAATTAATAAAATGTTTTTTGAAGCCAAAAGTGGTGCGCTCTCAATTAACGAATAAGCAGGATTTAGCTGGTCAATTCCTTTAGCTGCAATTTCTTTTGGTGAGGCCCCGCTGGAAACTCTTACCGGTCCTCCGGGAGCTGTGATTGAAGCAAACCAGTTGTCAAACCCCGCCTTTAATTCTGAATTACGAATATACTCTTTCATAAATGCACCATGATCGGTACCGGCAATAGAAAATACATTCTGAATTTTTGAATGATTGACTGCATAGGAAAGAGCCATTCCGCCTCCATAACTGTATCCGCCTAAAATAATGCAGGTAGTGTCTATGTTGAATTTACTGATACTTTCTTTTTGATACAGAAAATTCAGGGCTGCTTGAATATCTTCCTGTGTATTGTCCCAGCTCCAGTCACCCTGGCTATTATGGGTGCCACTGTAATTGAACATCATTGCATTTATTCCCGATTCCTGAAGTTTTTTGCATATTCCCAGCTCGTCATCTTCATTGCCAGGGAGCCCGGACGATAGAAGTATAGTAGGGAGTTTTCCTTTCTTATATGTTTTATAGAATTTTCCCTGAAGAATCACTCCATTATTGTTTA
>NZ_JAWLCI010000117.1:0-5252 GCF_041687215.1 Mariniphaga sp. | reverse complement strand
CAACTCTGGAAAATCACTCTGAAAGCAAACGATAAGGAAAAAATCCTCTTTGCAAAAACAGGCAAAAATAGCTGTCAGGTTGGTGAAAATCCTGAAACATTAAAACCTTTTACTGCTGAGTTTGCAGGAATAAAAATCAGGGATACTGAAAAGTTTTCAACTCCGGTCATCAATCCCGGCGAGGTAACGTACAGTGGCTATTTCAGGAATTTTACAAAACGCGTGGGAACAAACACTGGCATAGTTAGCGTAATGAACGCGATTTCCCGCGAAACGGAGAAACATGTCATCACTATTCGGGATGATGGATTTTTTTCCGTTACTTTTCCTCTCGACCTTCCTCAAATCGTTCAGGTGGGTTTGCCAAAACTTACTGTCTATCTGTTTTTAGAGCCTGGTAAAAACCTGTTTCATCTTGCAAATTCAGGAATTCCCGGGCAACGCTCTCTTTTTATGGGCGAAAGCGCTGTGTTGAATTACGACTGGGAAAAACTTCCGGCACTGGAAACATTTTCCCCGGAATTTTATGAAGCTGTTGCAAAAATGAGTTTTAGTGAATATGCCGGTTTTATTCAATCCAAAAAAGAAAAAGCAGACATTGAACTCGCAGCTTTACAAAATCTTTCTGAAAAAGCCCGGGCTGTTGGCGAAATGAATCTCAAATTTCAGTTTGCCGATGCATTATTGCGTTTTAACCAGAACAGAAGAATGGGGATTTATTATATGAACAGGAATTTAAAACAGGAAGAACAAATTGCGTTTACAGAAGAAAAAGTGAATACAGCCGAACTGAAAGAATTGATTAAAAACACACCTGTTAATCATGAAACAGCTTTGTTATGCAACCGATATGGTCAATTGATAAATGCAATCAAGTCAACCGATTTTGAGCTTGGAAATTTGGCGTATTATCATAAAATATTGGAAGCAAAAGATAATCTGGTAAAAAACGGCCTGTCTCTTTCTGCTGAAGAAACCGAAATGTTTGAGTTTATCAGGTTGAATTTCGTGGAAAATTCCAATGATAATGAAGCAAGAAATTTTTCCCGGATGTACATGGTTCCCTGGAACGAATTCAGGAAAAAACACAACGAAACGATCCAACAATATATGGATGACTATTACGCCGCAAACCTGGCAAAAAATGCAAATGAAATTTTTGGCATCAGCAGCGGCCTGGGATTGGAATATCCACTGGCACAAAATTATCTGGCGCAGTTAAAAAATGCTGAAAAGCCGGACGTAAATGAATTCAATGCCATAAAAAGCAAGATTAGTCATCCGGAATTAAAGGAATACGTGATTTCGGAATATTATAAAAAGAAGGCGGAAACCGAAGTGCTTAGTGCGGGCGTCGAAACCATGCTGAAAACCGAGGGTGATAAAATTTTTCACAACATCATTAAAAACTACAAAGGGAAGGTAGTTTATGTCGATTTCTGGGCAACCTGGTGCGGGCCGTGCAAAGCGGGAATTGAACAGATAAAACCATTAAAGGAAGAACTGAAAAATGAAAATATTGTATTTGTTTATATCACCAACCCAACCTCGCCGGAAAAAGACTATGCCAAAGCGAAACCCGACATCATGGGCGAACATTATAAATTAACCTCAGATGAATGGAACCATTTGGCTGCCAAATTTAATATTTACGGTATTCCGCATTATGCACTGGTTGATAAAAACGGGCGGGTTGCAAACGCGCATCTACCTCATTTTAATAATGATGAACTGAAAAAGGTTTTACTGGAACAGGTCAGTAAATGAATTGTGCCGTTCAATAAATGCGTCTTTTTTAATTTGTTTTAAACTGTAAATTTCGGATAAAACAAAATCAACACCAATGAAAACGATTTCGGGATTTTTTACACTTATTTTTGCTTGTTCGGTTTTGAGTTCCTTTTCGCAGGAGCAGGTTATCAGACTGAAGCTGAAAGAAGGGCATGAGTATGTTTATGAATTTACAGAAACAAAATATGTTTTGCCTGAAAATCAACAGCGTTTCGACGACTATATTAAAACGAAAAGTCTGAGAATAAGGTGCGTGAACCTGCAACCCGAAAACAAAGAGTATTTGTTGGTTTCCGTTATTGAGAACAAGGCCGAAAATCCGGAATTAAATCCTCCCCGGTTTAAAGATTACCGTTTCCCTGACTTTAAAGATGCATTTTACGAAAACCGATATGATAGTTTTTGGGAAGAGTTGTTGCCGTGGATAGATTTTTATCAGTATGAATTCGACCAAAAAACCATGGAACTGAAACTGCACAACCGGACAGAGATTTTGGAGGAAATACGCAGTCTGCTCCGGCGAAAAGGATTTGATGATAAAGCAGTTGAACGTCACACTTCCGAGTTTAACACCGAAGGAATTCCTCAAATTACATATCATCTGCAATCGATATTAATGGTTTCAGAACCGGAATTCGAAGCTGAGGGAATTGAACCTCCTGCATTCAAAGAAAACAGAACGGTTACAGATTCACTCTTCACTTATCATCTGACAAAACAGAAAATTGAACCCGGGTTGCACAGCCGGCATTTTTCATATCAAGCAGAAAAAAAGTATTTGATTGAAAACACAACAACTCAAATCGATTCAACCAAATACGGATTGTGGGCTTATGGCGAACCACATCGACTTATTTACACTGAGAATAAAACTCGTTTGAAATCAGTTAAAAACATTCCTGAAAACCGAATTATGATTTCCGGAAAGGTTGAAAATACCAAACAGAAGAAGGTAATTGTTGGTTATTTGCGCGAACCGTTCGGGAAAGAACTTTATCAGGAAACCGTTCTTCTGGATGAAAACAATGCGTTTAGTCTGGAAGCGGAGGTGAAAAATGCCGGACTGGTTTATGTGCAATTCGGACAGGCAAACCGGGTGGAAGATATTCCTTTGCTGGCGTTTTATGCGGAGCCGGGGAACGAGATTCATTTCGAAGCCAAAGGAGAAACATTTCCGTGGAAGGTTAAATTCTCGGGAGATAACCACCAGGCTTCCCAACTGATTTACGACTTTTGGAAAGAGTTTGGTTTGTTTTATCAAAATTTCAATTTCAACTTCCTACAACTGGATAGCAGAAAAATAAAATATTCCGGGTTTTATTCAGCTCTTACAAATAGTGAATCCTTTTTCAAAAAGTATAAAAACCAGTTGCCGGCTCCGGTTTATGATTTTGTTACAACTGAGTTGAGGGCTTTTCTTTTAACCCGTGCCATTCATTATTTAACCATGCAGGAACGAATGAATTTGCCATTGGGGCGGCCCTATTTCCCGGAATATGAGGAGGTAGATTTTGAAGAACTGGAAAACCGGGTAAATAATTTTTACATGCACCGGAATTACAACGATTACGGTATTCATTCCCGCCAACTGGCGGGTGATTTAATGGATTACTATTTTTTGAAAATGAACCGAACTGGCAATTTCATTAATCCCGGTCAATTCAATGCTCCGGTTCAGTCAGGGTGGCGCTATTTCGGTGACTTGCCACAAAAAGTGGAGCTTACTAAAACCGTTTTGACCGGCCACGCGCTTTACAGCCAACTTGCCGAAACTCTTTTGTATGAGAAGATGAATACACTCGATTATTCCTCAAAAGATCAACGTATTATCCAGGATGAAATTACCAGCTACTTCGATTTAATGCTGCGCCTGGTGAATAACCGGGAATTTGCCGGCGCTATTGAAAAGCTGATGGAAAACCACCTGAAATGGCAAAACGAAGATTATGTACCTGAAACGAAATTTTTAAATCCGGAAGGAGAACATGTTTATTTTTCAGACTTTTTCGGGGAGAAACCCACCGTATTTTACATCACAGAAATTTGGGAACGGGAACGCTATTTTTGGGATGATCTGGCCAAAGAAAATCCCGAAATCAATTTTGTGCTGGTGATGGAAGGCAGCAATTTTGAGGACTGGCAGAATTATGTTGAGCGGGCTGAACCGGTTGCACACCAGCTTTTCCTGTTGAATCACAACCAAAGCTTACGCGACATTTTCAAAAAAGACCGCTATCATTTTATCGCTTACGATAAAGCCGGGAAACGTATTGGTTTTGGCGAAAATCCCATTGATGCCTTGAATCTTGCTAAACACAGCCTGATGGTTAAAAAAAAAGAACTCAATAGATCTCAATTGATAATGATAATAGCAGCGCTTGGAGTTGTCCTCGTTGCATTTTTTATAGGTGTATTAATTTGGAAATGGCGGGTTCGGAAGCGGTTCAGGAAGGAAGAGCAGCAGCGGCGTTTGCGCGAGCTGGAGCTCACAGCCATCCGGTCGCAGATGAACCCCCATTTTTTGTTTAACTGCCTCAACTCGGTACAAAACCTGGTGCAGCAAAATAAGGGCCGCGAGGCCCATTTGTATCTGGCCGATTTTGCCGGGCTCATCCGCAAAGTGCTGCAAAATTCCGAAAAAGAAGAAGTGTCGCTGACCGAAGAGCTGGAGATGGTGCAACAGTACCTCAACCTGGAAAAACTGCGGTTCGATTTCAATTTTCAGATAACAGTAAACGAAGGGATCGACCCCCACAACACACCGGTGCCGCCTATGCTGCTACAGCCCTTTGCCGAAAATGCCGTGATTCACGGCTTGCAGCATAAAGAAGGGAGCCGGTTCTTAAAGATTGAAGTTTCGAGAGAACAAACGCGCTTAGCGGATCAAAACCGCTTAGCGCATTCATCTTCGATTTTGATTCGCATCGAAGACAACGGCATTGGCCGGGCGGCGGCACAAAAACTGGCCACCGGCAAAAACGGCAAAGGCTCCAAACTGATGCAGGAACGGCTGGAAATTTTGCAGGAAAAGCAGGGTGAAAAATACAGGCTGCAAATCACCGACCTCACCGAAAACGGCTCCACCGGCACGCGCGTGGAGATTTGGGTACCGGAGGAAAAATAATAAACTTCGTGAATCTTGGAGTCTTGGTGTCTTGGTGGCAATTTCTTTTTTTCGCCACGAAGGCACAAAAGCACGAAGGAAACACAAAGAAGATTAAGAAAATGACAGTTCATTGTTAATCCGACAGTAGAATTAATTTGGGATTAACATATTTTCAGGAAAATGAAACAATGTTTGAATCAGTTAACATATTCTATATTAATTTTTAACGTTTATTAAATCCGGTTTTAAAATGATTGTTTCAACTTTACTGCAAATAACTAAAAATCAACAATCATGAAAAAATTTACTCCTTTTTGCGTTGCAATCCTTTTCGCAATTATTTCAACTGTTGGAA
>NZ_JAWLCI010000116.1:0-5472 GCF_041687215.1 Mariniphaga sp. | reverse complement strand
TCAGGCATTTATGCTTACGTTATTTGCGAAGATCTTTCTGATAAAGAAATGGCCAATATTGAAAATGAAATTAGGGCAACGGTTACCAAATTTATCGGACCAATTGCCAAACCTGATAAAATTCAGGTTGTTAGCGGACTGCCAAAAACACGGTCGGGAAAAATTATGCGCCGTATTTTACGCAAAATTGGTGAAGGTGACGCTACCAACCTTGGTGATACCTCTACCCTGCTCGACCCGGGTGTTGTTGAAGAAATCATCAATGGCGCCAAAGTAGAAGTCAAAAGATAAATCATTATTTTAAAAGACATCTTCGAAACGGGGGTGTCTTTTTTTCTTTTAAAACATTCTTAAAACCAAAAAAAATGAAAAACCAAAAATCGTTTAACCGGGGATTTGTTGTACTTGGAGCAATTCTCATACAACTTGCTTTGGGCGCCATTTATGCCTGGTCAGTTTACACCAAATTGCTGGTAGAGGCCGAATGGTCCAGGGCAGAAACTCAAATGGTATTTTCCACAGGCCTTGCTGTATTTGCCATTGTAATGGTATTAGCCGGACGAATGATGCCTAAAGTGGGACCACGAAAACTTGCATTTTCAGGAGGAATAGTATTAGGATTGGGATATATTCTGTCTGGCCTGTTCGGAGCAGAAAATTTCATAACAACTCTTTTATTTGTCGGAGTTTTAGGCGGAAGTGGCATTGGTCTGGGTTATGTTGTACCAATCGCTGTTGGCATGCGCTGGTTCCCCGATAAAAAAGGAATGATTACCGGACTGGCAGTTGCCGGATTTGGATTTGGTGCCACACTTTGGATGGCAGTAGCAGACCGGCTTGGACCACTTGGAGGAGGTGAATTACTTGCCAGCATTGGTCTTTCCAAAACATTTATTGCTTACGGAATTGCATACCTGATAATGGTTTCTATTGGCAGCATTTGGATGGTTTTTCCACCAGAGGGTTGGGTACCGGAAGGATATGTACCGCCGGAGGCAACGAAAAAAAACTCAGCCGGTACCATCAATTTTACCAGTGGAGAAATGCTTCGAACCCCGCAATTTTACCTCATACTGGTTACTTTTACCTTTGGAGCCGCGGCCGGTTTAATGAGCATCGGTTTAATGCGTCTCTGGCCTCAGGAAGCACTCACCAAAGCTGGCGTTTCGCCTGAAGCTGCAGGAGCGGCTGCAACCCTGGCCATGGCTGTTTTTTTCGCATTGTTTAACGGCCTGGGAAGAATTCTTTGGGGAATAATAAGCGATAAAATCGGACGAAAAAATTCCATCATTATTATGATGGCAACCCAGGGATTGTTTGTAATCCTTTTTCAATGGATGGCCGAAAACGAATACACCCTTTACTTGTTTGCCATATTAATCGGGTTTAATTTTGGTGGAAATTTTGCCCTTTTCCCCACCATTACGGCAGACACATTCGGAACAAAATATGTTGGACAAAACTATGGCTGGGTGTTTTTAGCGTATGCTGTTGGCGGAATTTTAGGGCCCGTAATGGGAGGCAGGCTGGGAGACCTGAACAATTTTCCGTTGGCATTTACCATTTGCGGAATCCTATGTTTTGTGGCTGTACTTTCCATTGCTTTGGTAAAACCGGCAGCCAAACCTTTGGCAAAAACCACCCTCACAACTGAATCAGAAAATATTGGTGAAGTAAAAACTTCGGTCAGGTAAAACGGAAACAGATTTATTATTAAATATTTACTTTAAAGTTGAATAAGCCATAATGTTATTTTTGAGAGCCCGGATAAAAGTAAGTTATCCGGGCTTGATTTTTCAAAAAAACCGGAAATCCGAAACATTTTCCAAAATTGATGTTGTGAAACAGGTAGAAACAGGATTGTTTTTAAACATACAATCACAAAATTTGCCACTTATTTCATGTATAACATTTTGATAATGAAAAAATTTCATAGCAATTTTACAAATGCTACAGAAAGTTTGTAAAATTTTCTAACCTGATTTTTTTTCATGATTTTTATAGGCGAATTCTGCGACCTTTACGAAATCAAAATATAGGTTCAACTATTTAAAAACATACCAATGGCCATTAAGAAATTAGACAGTATTTTCAAACCGAAACGAATAGCGTTAATCGGTGTTTCCAATAATCCTGACAGTGTAGGTGGAATCACTCTTCGAAACCTTGTTGGTGGTGGATACAACGGGGTAGTTTACCCGGTAAACCCAAAACGGGAAGCAGTATTTGGAATTCCCTGTTACCCTGATGTAAAAAGTTTACCCAAGGTTCCTGACCTTGCCGTTATAATGACAGCAGCCAAGCATGTTCCACAAATTGTTCGGGAGTGTGGCGAGGCTGGAATTCACGGAATCATTATTATGTCGGCAGGATTTAAAGAAGCCGGCAAGGAGGGGAAAATCCTGGAAGACCAGGTAAAAGCAGAAAAAGCGAAGTTTCCCGATATGCGGGTAATTGGGCCAAACTGTCTGGGAATTCTGGTTCCCGGACTAAGCATGAACGTGAGTTTTGCCAATGGCATGCCTGAAAAAGGTCATGTGGCATTTATTTCACAATCGGGTGCCTTGTGCACCTCGGTCCTCGACTGGGCTTACGAATCGCACATCGGTTTTTCCTATTTTGTTTCCATTGGGAACAGCATGGACGTAAATTTTGGAGATTTGATTGACTACTTTGGTCAGGATCCCAGCACCAAATCCATTGTGTTATACGTTGAATCTCTTTCGAATGCCCGCAATTTTATGTCGGCTGCACGTGCCTTTTCGCGTGAAAAACCAATTATCGTTTACAAATCAGGTCGTTTCCCGGAATCGGCAGCAGCAGCGGCATCTCACACCGGAGCGCTTGCCTCCGAAGATTCCATATACGATGCTGTATTCCGCAGGGCAGGGTTAGCAAGGGTATATGATTTCGGGAATATTTTCGATTTTACCGACCTTGTTGGCAGAAAACGAATTCCCAAAGGAAACAGGCTGGCTATAGTCACCAATGCCGGAGGCCCGGGTGTTATGGCCACCGACTCCCTCATCTCGTGGGGAGGGAAACTGGTCAATCTCTCCGAAGAAACCATGAAAAAACTGAATGACTACCTTCCACCGTTCTGGTCGCGCGGAAACCCGGTTGATGTTTTGGGAGATGCAACGCCCGAACGTTTTGCAAAAGCTACTGAAATTGTTTTGGAAGATAAAAATGTGGATGCTGTTCTCGTGCTACTTACCCCACAGGCAATGACCGCCCCTACCGAAACTGCGGAAGCTATAGCTGAAATGGCCTCTAAAACCTCTAAAACAATTATGGCAGCCTGGCTGGGAGGGGCAAGTATGCG
The DNA here is from genome assembly GCF_041687215.1 of Mariniphaga sp. Classification (NCBI taxonomy): domain Bacteria; kingdom Pseudomonadati; phylum Bacteroidota; class Bacteroidia; order Marinilabiliales; family Prolixibacteraceae; genus Mariniphaga; species Mariniphaga sp. The sequence goes on along the minus strand of NZ_JAWLCI010000116.1, from coordinate 2,147 downwards.
TGGTGGAATACAGGTGTTCAACCGTGCCGGAATTTCAAATTACCCCACTCCTGAGCAGGCAATTCGTGCATTTATGACACTTTCGCATTATGCCAAAAACCTTAAAATGCTTTTTGAAACGCCAAAAGAGGTACCTGTTTCGTTCCAATATGACCGTAATGATTTGAGGGATAAATATTTAAAAGAAATTTTCCCGAAAGCAAAAATCCTGAACGAAGACGATTCCAAAATGCTGGTAAACGATTACGGAATTGACACCACCCACCCGGCTCCTGCCGCAACCGAAGATGAAGCTGTTGCCATAGCACAGAAAAAAGGATATCCGGTTGTGATGAAAATTTATTCGCCCGACATTACACACAAATCAGACGTCGGAGGTGTTGCGCTTAATATTAAAGATGATGAGATGGTGCGGGCAACCTTCAGAAATATGGTAAAAACCGCTGCTGAAAAACGTCCTGATGCCAAAATAGAAGGGGTTACCATTCAGATAATGGTTGATACCAAAGACGCAGTTGAATTAATTGTTGGCACGAAAAAAGATCCGGAGTTTGGTACGGTTATGCTCGTTGGAATGGGTGGAACCAGCGCCGAACTTTTTAAAGATAAAAGACTGGAATTTCCTCCGTTGAATGAAAGCCTGGCACAGCAAATGCTTGAATCGCTTCAGATTTACCCGCTGCTTGAAGGATATCGCGGAGCGCCTCGTAAAAATATAGAAAAACTGGTGGAAGTGCTCATCCGCATGTCATACCTCGCGGCAGATTATCCTGAAATAAAAGAACTGGATATTAACCCGTTAATTGTTACACCCAAAGATGTAATTGCACTGGATGCACGAATTGTGGTGGACGAGGAAGTGATGAAACAACCGGTAAAAGAATACTCACACCTGATATTGCGCCCATACCCGGAAAGCCTTATCAGTACTGCTGAACTTAAAGATGGTTCACCGGTTTTGCTTCGTCCGATTAAACCCGAAGATGAACCGATGTGGCTGGATTTACTGGCAAGTTGCTCAAAAGAATCGATTTACCACAGGTTCCGTTACGATTTTTATTTCGATTCACACGAAGTGGCAACTCAATTCTGTTTTATTGATTACGACCGCGAAATTGCCATTGTGGCCGAAGTGGAAGATGAAGGCCAGAAAAAACTTATTGGTGTTGGCCGTTTAATTGCAGATCCTGATGTGGAAGTAATGGAATACGCTATTTTGATTACCGACAAATGGCAGAAAAAAGAACTGGGGTATATCCTTACCCAATACTGTATGGAAATAGCAAAAATCAGGGATATTAAACTGCTGGTGGCGGAAACAACACGCGACAACAAACCCATGATTTCTGTTTTCAGAAAACTGAATTTCAAAATCAGGTTTAACGAAGACGGAACTGTTTCGGTTCGAAAGGACCTGACAGAATAATAAATTTTATAATGATGTAACGTTTATACTCCCGGCAACCGGATTTTGGTCAGCCGGGAGTTTTATAAACAAAATAAATGGATATCGGGAAAATCAACGAAGCAGTTAAACTAATCCGGAAATCGAAATACATGGTAGCCTTTACCGGCGCCGGAGTTTCAGTAGAAAGCGGCATTCCACCTTTCAGAGGAGTTGGCGGATTATGGAACACAACCCATCCTATTTTTCTCGAAATTGATTTTTTCAAAAAAAAGCCATTACAGTCGTGGAAAAAAATAAAAGAAATATTTTACGACAAACTCGGTGACGCAGAACCAAATGTTGCGCATGAAGTATTGTCCAAAATGGAAAAACGCAGTTTTTTGGAAACTATTATCACACAAAACATCGACCACCTGCATCAAAAAGCCGGGAACAAATATGTTTATGAGTTGCACGGAACTTATAAACAACTTGTTTGCACCGAATGTGGTTCCGAATATGACATGAGTTTTGCCGATCTGAACTTTCTTCCGCCAACCTGTTTTGTTTGCAAAGGAATTTTAAAACCCGACATGGTTTTTTTTAACGAAGTTATTCCCTGGTTTGCAAAAAAACGTTCGCTTGAGGAAGCACAAAAAGCCGATCTTCTTCTAATTATTGGTACCAATGCCGAAGTTCTGCCGGCTGCCGAAATTCCTGAAAGAGCAAAAAGAACCGGGGCAAAAATCATCGAAATCAA
>NZ_JAWLCI010000115.1:0-5593 GCF_041687215.1 Mariniphaga sp. | reverse complement strand
GTGATAAAGGTGGTTCCTGAAAAGAATTTGATAGTGGTGAAAGGTTCAGTGCCTGGCGCCAAAGGTTCATACTTAATTATTAGGAAACAATGGAACTAAATGTACTGAATAAAGAAGGAAAAGATACTGGGCGTAAAATTACCTTACACGAAGGAATTTTCGGAGTTGAGCCCAGCGACCATGCCATTTACCTCGACGTAAAACAATACATGGCAAACAAGCGCCAGGGAACGCATAAAACCAAAGAGCGCGCTGAAGTAACTGGAAGTACCCGGAAAATTAAGAAACAAAAAGGAACCGGTACAGCACGTGCCGGCGATATTAAATCGCCAATCTTCAAAGGGGGCGGTACCGTTTTTGGTCCACGTCCTAAAAGTTATGAGTTTAAGCTGAACAAAAAAGTGAAGCAACTTGCAAGGAAATCGGCGTTAACTTACAAAGCCCGTGAAAACAGTATCATGGTTTTGGAAGATTTTAGTCTGGAAGCTCCAAAAACAAATGAAATGGTGGCACTGAAAAGTAATTTGCAAATTGCTGATAAAAAGTCACTTTTCGTTTTACCAGCCGAAAATAATAACATATATTTGTCGTCCAGAAATTTACAGGATGTTTCGGTCGTAATTGCTTCTGAATTAAATACATATCAAATTTTGAACGCAAAAACTATTGTTCTTCTCGAAGGTTCTGTGAAGAAAATAGAAGAAGCATTTAAACTTTAAGGCGATTTAAAGATGGATATTTTAATAAAACCATTGGTTACAGAGAAAATGAATGAGCAGTCCGAACGGTATAACCGTTACGGGTTTGTTGTTGTAAAATCTGCCACAAAACCGCAAATTAAAAAAGCGATTGAAGGGATGTACAATGTTTCGGTTGATTCTGTTAATACCATGGTATATGGTGGAAAAGTAAAATCACGCTATACCAAATCAGGAGTCATTTCCGGAAAAACAACTGCTTACAAAAAGGCCATAGTTACTTTGGCCGAAGGAGATAATATTGATTTTTACAGTAATATTTAATTATAGAAATGGCAGTAAGGAAATTAAAACCAGTAACTCCGGGTCAGAGGCACAAAATAGTGGGCGCCTTTGATACCATTACTGCATCTACACCTGAAAAATCATTGTTGGAGCCCCTGCGGAAATCTGGAGGTAGAAACAACCAGGGCCGCATGACAATGAGGTATATAGGTGGGGGACACAAACGCAAATACCGGATTATCGATTTTAAACGCGATAAAGACGGTGTTGCTGCTGTTGTCGATTCCATTCAGTACGATCCGAACCGTTCTGCCCGCATCGCTCTTCTTCATTACGAAGACGGCGAAAAAAGGTACATTGTTGCACCCAACGGATTAAAAGTTGGGCAAACATTAAAAAGCGGTCCAGGGGTTGAACCTGAAATCGGAAATACACTCCCCTTATCTGATATTCCTCTTGGAACATTGGTTCACAACATTGAACTCCGACCCGGACAGGGCGGAACGATGGCACGTAGTGCAGGCGCTTATGCGCAATTGACCTCTCGTGAAGGTAAATACGCAGTATTGAAATTACCTTCAGGCGAATCTCGTATGGTACTTACATCCTGCAGGGCAACTGTTGGAACTGTTGGAAATGCAGAGCACAACCTCGAACGTTCTGGTAAAGCAGGTCGTTCACGTTGGTTAGGAAGAAGACCACGTGTACGTGGAGTTGTGATGAACCCGGTTGATCACCCAATGGGTGGCGGCGAAGGCCGTGCATCAGGCGGACATCCGCGCTCGCGTAAAGGATTGCTCGCGAAAGGGTATAAAACCCGTTCCAAAAAGAAAGCTTCCGGCAAGTATATTATTGAACGTAGGAAAAAATAGTTAAAGGGAAAGAATTATGAGTCGTTCGTTAAAAAAAGGGCCTTTTATTAATTATAAACTGGAAAGAAAAATCCTGACTATGAATGATGGCGGGAAAAAATCAGTAGTAAAAACATGGGCCAGAGCTTCAGTAATTTCTCCTGACTTTGTAGGTCATACCATCGCCGTCCATAACGGAAATAAATTTATCCCGGTGTATGTTACCGAAAATATGGTAGGACATAAATTGGGAGAATTTGCACCTACACGAACCTTCAGGGGTCATGCTGGTAACAAAAGATAGGCATAATGTCAATAAAAATTAAAAGGAAAAAAGAATGGGTGCCAGAAAAAGATTAGCAGCAGATAAAAGAAAAGAAGATAAAAAACAACAATATTTTGCTGTTTTAAGAAATTGCCCTACTTCACCAAGAAAGATGAGGCTTGTAGTCGATTCTATCCGCGGCATGGAGGTGAATAAAGCGTTAGATGTTCTTAAGTATTCCTCGAAAGAAGCATCGCGCAGGGTAGAAAAACTCCTGCTTTCAGCCATTGCCAATTGGCAGGCTAAAAACGAAGGAGTTCGTTTAGAGGAAAGTGATTTGTACGTAAAAACAGTAATGGTTGATTCAGGCCGCATTTTGAAAAGGTTACGTCCGGCTCCCCAGGGTCGTGCTCACCGCATCAAAAAACGCTCGAACCACGTTACCATTTACGTTGACCGGAAAGAAAGTGTTGTCGAAGAAAATCTTAATCAGTAGTACATGGGACAAAAAGTAAATCCAATTTCAAATCGTTTGGGGTTCATTAAAGGATGGGACTCAAATTGGTTCGGTGGCGACGATTACGGCGATAAGCTGACTGAAGACCACAAAATACGGGAATATTTGAATGCCCGTTTGGCCAAAGCCAGTATTTCAAGAATCGTTATTGAACGTACCTTGAAACTTATCACCATCACCGTGCATACTTCACGCCCAGGTATTATTATTGGTAAAGGCGGACAGGAAGTTGACAAGTTGAAGGAAGAGCTGAAAAAAATTACCAGTAAAGAGGTTCAAATCAACATTTTCGAAATTAAACGGCCCGAACTCGATGCCAAAATTGTTGCCAACAACATTGCACGGCAAATCGAGGGTAAGGTAGCTTACCGCAGGGCTGTGAAAATGGCTATCGCTTCAACCATGAGAATGGGAGCCGAAGGCATTAAAGTATTGGTTTCAGGCAGGCTGAATGGCGCCGAAATGGCCCGCTCGGAAATGTATAAGGACGGACGTACTCCGTTACATACCCTGAGAGCCGATATTGACTATGCATTGGGCGAAGCGCTTACCAAAACCGGACTTATTGGAGTAAAAGTCTGGATTTGTAAAGGTATGGTTTACGGAAACCGGGACCTTTCACCAAACTTAGGGCAAAAACAAGCCCGTCCGGGAGGTAATAAAGGCTTTGGTGGCGGTGGCCGCAGAGGTAGAAGAAAATAGTGGTATAACACTTAGAAAGAAGTAAGAATGTTACAGCCAAAAAAAGTAAAATTCAGAAGAGTACAAAAGGGCCGAATGAAGGGAAACGCCCAACGCGGGAATCAACTTGCTTTCGGTTCGTTTGGAATAAAATCGTTGGAAGAAGCGTGGATCACTGGGCGCCAGATTGAGGCAGCCAGGGTTGCGGTTACACGCCACATGCAACGTCAGGGTCAAATTTGGATTCGAATTTTCCCCGATAAACCCATTACCAAAAAACCCGCCGAAGTACGTATGGGTAAAGGTAAAGGGGCACCTGAAGCATTTGTTGCTCCGATTACGCCCGGGCGAATTATTATTGAAGCCGACGGCGTACCGTTTAGCCTGGCAAAAGAAGCGTTGCGTCTTGCAGCTCAGAAATTGCCGGTTACAACAAAGTTTGTGGTAAGGCGTGATTTTGTTGAAGAATAAAAAAGGTGAATAAATATGAAAACGTCTGAAATAAAAGAATTGACGACCAAAGAAATCGTCGAGAAAATACAGGTGGAAAAAGAAAATTTAGTTCGCCTTCGTTTAAACCATGCTGTATCTCCGCTGGATAACCCGATGAAAATCAAAGATTCCAAAAGAAATATTGCACGGCTCAAAACTGTTCTTCATCAAAGAGAATTAAGTGATAATCAGAATTAATTCAGCGATGGAAGAAATTAAAGAAAGAAATCTCAGGAAAGAGCGCGTCGGGGTTGTTGTTTCCAATAAAATGGAAAAAACCATTGTGGTGGCTGCAAAACGTAAAGTGAAGCACCCTATTTATGGAAAATTCGTGAATAAAACAACAAAATTTTATGCCCACGATGAGAAAAATGACTGCAACATTGGCGATTTGGTCAAAGTAATGGAAACACGTCCGTTGAGCAAAAACAAATGTTGGAGATTAGTTGAAATAATTGAAAGAGCGAAGTAATCATGATACAACAAGAAACCAGATGTGGGGTTGCCGATAACAGCGGAGCAAAAGAAGTTTTGTGTATTCGTGTTTTAGGCGGTACCCGTAAACGTTATGCCTCAATAGGCGATACGATTGTGGTGTCAGTTAAAAGTGCTATCCCTGGCAGCGATGTCAAAAAAGGAATTGTTTCCAGAGCAATTGTTGTACGTACCCGTAAAGAAGTCCGTCGTCCCGACGGTTCTTACATCAGGTTCGACGACAATGCCGTTGTGTTGCTCAACAACACCGGCGAAATGCGCGGAACCCGTATTTTCGGTCCTGTGGCCCGTGAATTAAGGGATAAGAACATGAAAATTATTTCGTTAGCACCTGAAGTATTGTAAATCGAAAAAGTTCGAAAATGCAGAAAAAGTTACACATAAAGAAAGGTGACACTGTGGTAGTGATTACCGGCAACTACAGAGGCCAGAAAGGCCGCGTGCTTGAGGTAATCAGAAAAACCGACAGGGCAATTGTTGAAGGTGTTAACCTGATGAAAAAACATACCAAACCCAATGCGAAAAATCCGCAGGGTGGTATTATTGAACAGGAAGCATCCATCCATATCTCGAACCTCATGCTGGTTGATCCGAAAACCGGAGAACGTACCCGCGTTGGTCGCAGGATGGATGAAAGTAAAGGTAAATTGATTCGTTATTCGAAAAAATCTGGAGAGGAGATTAAGTAATGGCATACGTACCAGCTCTTAAAAAGAAATATCAGGAAGAAGTAGTACCTGCTTTGAAAAAAGAGTTCAACTACTCTTCAGTAATGCAGGTTCCAAAATTGGAAAAAATAGTGTTGAACCAGGGAGTGGGAGCAGCTATTGCCGACAAAAAAATTATTGAAGTGGCCACCACTGAAATGACCATGATTGCCGGGCAAAAAGCAGTTCAAACCCTTTCCAAAAAAGACATCTCCAATTTTAAACTGAGAAGGAAAATGCCAATCGGGGTGCGCGTTACGTTGCGCCGCGAACGCATGTATGAATTCCTCGACCGTTTGATTTCGGCAGCATTGCCCCGTATTCGCGACTTTCGCGGAATTGAAAGTAAAATGGACGGACGCGGAAACTACACGCTTGGTGTTCCCGAGCAGATCGTATTCCCCGAGATTATACTCGATAGAGTTAGCAAAATCAACGGGATGAACATTACCTTTGTTACTTCAGCAGAAACCGACGAAGAAGGTTTTGCCCTGTTGAAACAATTAGGTTTACCATTTAAAAATGTTAAAAAGAATTAAGCTATGGCCAAAGAATCAATGAAAGCCCGCGAAGTAAAAAGGGCAAAACTGGTTGAAAAATAC
>NZ_JAWLCI010000114.1:0-5693 GCF_041687215.1 Mariniphaga sp. | reverse complement strand
CCATTTGAACAAATTGCAACTCATTAAGTGATGGTTTTTTTACATCGGCCAAACCATACTTTTTGCGGATATCTTTTCCTTTCTGGTTGTCCCAGTTGTTGAGCAGCAAATGGGTGAATTGCAGAAAATATTGTGCTGTTTTTCCGGTAGGCAAACTTAAAACCCCGTTTGGATTTTCAGCTACCCATTCCAGAAAACTTAAAGCCGAAAGCAACCCGAGTTTCGGAAAACTGTCCACAGCAATGTATGGCATTCGGGTGGTAATTTTCTGTAATTTCGATTCGTTAAAAAAGGCTTGTTCTACTTTCGAAAAATTTAGTTCCATGCTTTTTCTTTTTCCAATCATTCAATTTAAATCAACTTATTTTGCCGAAGCAATTTTGTCGAGCGCATAAGCAGCAGCGCCAAGCGGTCCGGCTTTTTGCCCCAGTGCCGAAAACTTAATTTCGGTATCGTCGCTTATATCGCGATTACTAAAGGTGTAAATCGCCTGTTGTACAGGAGCAATTATAAACTGGCTTGCCTCAGCAACCCGTCCTCCTACTACAATTAATTCAGGATTAAATATTTGTATGAGGTAAACAATTCCTTTGCCTAACCAGTACCCCACATCAGAAAAAATTGAAATGGCAAACTGATCGCCACGGTTGGCAGCTTCAATTATTGTTGAAATATCAATTTTTTCCAGTTCGTCATTTACCAATTGTTTTATCAACGAAGATTTTCCGTTTTGAATACCCTGGCGAGCAATGCGTGCAATGGCAGTGGCAGAAACAATGGTTTCGAGACAACCCTGTTTTCCGCAACTGCAAAGCACTCCGTTGTCAACAATGGGCAAGTGGCCAAATTCGCCGGAGTAACCTGACTTTCCGGAATAGAGTTTTCCGTTAATGATTATTCCAAGCCCAAGACCCCAGTCAACCTGAAGTACCAAAACATTTTTTTTGTTTTTGGCCAAACCAAAGTGTTGCTCTGTAAAAGCTCTCAGTTTCGAATCGTGGCTGATATAAACCGGGAGCCCAAAAATTTTCTGTAACTCGTCTGACAAATTGGAAATGTTGGGAAAATAAGTTTTATTGACGCCCTGTTTTTGATTAATTAACCCGGGCAACTCCACTCCAACTACCAGAACTTTGCTTTTTTCAATATTCTTTTCAACCAGAATACTATCCAGAAATTCGTTTATTTCATTGAAGATTCCAAAATCGGGTTGAATTCTGACCGGTAAAAAGTGTGGGGTACCAACCTCCTTGTTATTGCTGTTAAAAATGGAAATAATCGTTCGGTTTATGTTGATTGTAATTCCAACCACGTAAAATCCATCTTCAATCAACCCATAAATATTTGGCCGTCTTCCTCCGCTTGAATCCCCGCGTCCGAGTTCCTTTACCAGTCCATCTTCTATGAGTTCAACCAGCAAACTGTTAATTTTTGGTGTACTCAGTTTTATAATTTTCGATAATTCAGAGTTCGACATGGTTCCGAAGAAATAAAGCGTTCTTAAAATCTGCTTTTTATGCACTACTTTTTTCTGTTCAACACCCAAACTTTGATTTCCGTTATTTCTAAAAAGCTTTTCCATTGGTTATTTTCTACAACAAAGATTGAAATTTTTTCACACAAAACAAGAATCTTTTTAAAAAAATTAAAAAGAATGCACTAATTCTGTTAAAATTAATCATTACCGATCAATTAAAAAATATTTAATATGAGTAAATATTGCCGGTTCATTAAAAAAACGGATATTTAAAAGCCAAATTTTTAGAACATTAAAACCACTTTGAAATGCGAATTAAGATACTTCTTTTTCTGTTGTTATTAATTTTTATCAGTTTTTCAGTAATTGGTCAATCCCGGAAAATAATTCATATTCCCAACATTCCGGGTTACCGTACCCTGAAATGCGATTTTCATATGCATACTGTATTTTCTGATGGAACGGTTTGGCCAACAGTTAGAGTTGAAGAGGCCTGGCAAGAGGGGCTGGATGCTATTTCAATTACAGATCATATTGAGTACCTGCCCCACTCAAAAGATGTAGTTGCTGACCATAATCGCTCTTTTGATATTGCTGAACCGCTTGCAAACAACCGAAATATTATTTTGATAAAAGGGGCCGAGATTACCCGAAGTATGCCGCCCGGCCATTTGAATGCACTTTTTATAAGAAATGCAAATTTACTTGAGCGCGAAGATGTTTTCGATGCCATTAAAGAAGCGCGGGATCAGGGTGCCTTTCTCATTTGGAATCACCCTGGATGGAAAGCCCAACAACCGGAAAACACTTTGTGGTGGGACGAACATACCCGACTACTGCAAGGTGACATGTTACACGGAATTGAAGTTTTCAATTACAATGAATATTACCCCGAAGCCATTGACTGGGCTCGCGAAAAGAAACTCACCGTTTTTGCCAACACCGATGTACACGAACCCATTGCCATGGATTACGATGTGGTTAACGGGCACCGCCCTATGACTCTGGTTTTTGCACGCAGCCGAACAGAAGGCGGAATCAGGGAAGCTCTTTTTAGCAGAAGAACTTTGGCCTGGTTTAACAACACCCTGATTGGCCGTGCAAACCTGTTGGAACCTTTGTTTTTTGCATCACTGAAAATTGTGAATCCTGAAGGTAAACTTCGAAACGGGGAATCGTGGAGAATTGAAATAGAAAATATTTCTGATGTAGATTTTGAACTGGAACAGGTTCAGCCAGGTGTGGGTTTCGATGCCCCTGAAAACCTTGTTTTGAAAGCACATAGGATTACTCCGCTTGAAATTACGGGAAACTCTGACGAGGTTGCCGATATGGATGAACTTAAGGCATTTTATAAAGTAAAAAATATGATGGTAAGTTCTGCTGATAACCTGGTAGTTACCTTCGTTTTTGCAAATAATTAATTTGCCCGCCTCAATTAAAACTAAAATGGGAGCCAACAAAAAGCAATTCCCACTGAAAAATTACACACTCACCGGGAACAGTGAAATTTCGCCGGGCGTTCATCTGATTTCATTTATCCGCCCATGGTATTTTTTGCCCGGGCAAGTGGTAAAAATCGCCCTGAATGCAGACCATCCACCAAGAATTTACAGCCTTTGCAGCGGGAATAAAGAAAAAGAGGCCGCTATTCTTTTTAACGTAAAAGAGGATGGCTTGCTAACACCAAAACTGGCTTCATTGATTCCCGGAGAAAAAATACTGGTTTCAGAACCTTACGGCAGCTTTTTAGGAACTGCCGGGCCTGCCTGTTGGATTTCAACCGGAACCGGAATCGCCCCATTTTACAGCATGTTTCGCTCGGGTTTGGGCGAAAATAAAAAACTGATTCACGGCGTGAGCTGGTTAAACCAGTTTTATTTTGAAGATGAACTGGAGTGGGCCCTGGGTGAAAACTATGTGCGGTGCTGTTCGCGTGAGTCTTCTTGTAACACATTCCCCGGAAGGGTAACCGATTATATTTCAGGGCTGGAGAAACTACCAGATGTAAAATACTACCTTTGCGGGAAAGCCATTATGGTGGTTGAAATGCGCGATTTGCTGATTTCAAAGGGGATTCCGTTCGAAAATATTTTGGCTGAGATTTATTTTTAGAAAAAAAAGAAATTAATCTGCTGTTGTAACTAAAATTCTATATTCTTTACAAATAAAAAAATACATAATTCACATTCATAAAATTTTATCGAAATGAAAAAATCTATTTCAACTTTACTGGCAATACTATTTATTGTATTAGCAGGCCAGGTCAACGCTCAAAATTTAGATGAAGTGCTCACCAAACACTTTAAAACAGTTGGCCAGGAAAAATTACTGGAAAAACAGACTTACTCTGTAAAAGCAACCATTCAGCAAATGGGAATGGAGCTTCCGATGGTGATGAAAATGAAGCGACCGAATAAATTCAGAGTGGAGATGGACATGCAGGGTCAAAAAATGATTCAGGCTTATGATGGGGAAAAAGGCTGGATGATTGCTCCCTGGATGAGTTCAGAACCGCAGGATTTATCGGGACCAGAACTTGACCAGGCCATGGATCAGGCCAATATCGATGGCGAATTGTATAATTATAAGGATAAAGGTAGTACTGCCACCCTGCTTGGAAAGGTTAATGTGGATGGTTCACCCATGTTCAATATTAAGCTTACCGATAAAGACGGCAACGTTAAAAATTATTTTATTGATGCTGAATCATATCTGGTGAGAAAAGTAAAAGCAAAGGTAAATGCACAGGGGCAGGAAGTTGAAATAGAACAAAACCTGAGCGACTATAAAAGCATTGATGGGATTTTAATGCCCATGAAAATTGAGTCGAAAATGCCTATGGGAACAGCAAATGTTATTTTTGAAAATATCACATTTGGTGAAAACTTTGACGATTCGATTTTTACCCGGCCGTAGAATAAATTTCCTCTTCAGTTTTTACAGTTGAATTTACTTTAGAAAATACTTCTTCAGCAACATTTTCAGCTTTTATTAAAGTTTGAAGCTTTTTTTGCTGTATTATTCTTTTAAAAACCGGGTCGTGATTTATCTCGTTTTCGAACAGATATTTTAACCCGGCCGAAGTTGATTCCCTTGTGCTGAACATACTATTTCCAGATACTTCTGCAGGAGAAACAAAAATTACTTCAAAACGTTTCTCCTCCAAAATCTGGTAAGCATTTTCCTGAGCCTTTTTTGCATGGAAAACAGCCTTTTGGAATTGCAGGTTTATTCTGTTTTTCGCCATTGAATTTTTAGTAGTTGAATCATTTTTTTCATAATCAGTGATAGAAGATGTAACCGGGTGAATATTTGCCGGCGGCGATATAAAAATTAATTTTTGAATGTTTGGGTAATCGCCCAAAATTTTAAGGAGCGGACCGGCACCTTTTATTTCAGGAACAAATAGTTGTGGTTTTTCATTCAGATTGTTTACTCTGAAAGGTGCTCCACAATGAATGATTACATCGCAATCGCTCACGAACTTTCGGGTTTCAGATAAATCGTTTAAATCTCCATGAAATTCTTCAAGATATTTATTGGCTGAAAGCCCGGGTATGTTCAAAATCTTTTTTCCATTTTTAAATTTGGAAACCGGAACTTTTACCTGGTAGTTTTCGGATAGAAATTTTAGGGTCATGTAGCTCCCAATAAATTCCAATCCACCTATTATGCCTGCTTTTCTCATTTGCCTGAACATTGTTTTACAATTATTTACAAGCAAAATTAAGTTGCAGACAGGTCTGGTTATTTGTGTTATTTACGCATTGACTAGGACTTTTTGGTCATTTGGAGATTTTTTCAATAATAAAGCAATTAATTTCCGTTTTTGTATTCGGTAGGGCTGCATCCAAACTGTTTTTTAAAGGCTCGTGAAAAGTAAGCATGGTCGTTAAATCCCAGTTTGTAACATATTTCTGAAACACTGGCCGAATTTTGTTTCAGTAAATCGGCTGCGCGTTGCAAACGAAGCGATCGCATCAACTGACCGCCAGGCTGGCCAATTAAAGCATTTAACTTTCTGTTCAACTGGGAAATACTCATATTCAGATGTTCAGCCAGTTGCTCTACCGAAAAATGAAAGTCGCCGAAGTGATTTTCGATTTTCCGGATTGTTTTCTGAAGGAAAACCTGATCAATTGAAATTGCAGTAACTTCAGAAGGTTTTATTGTAACTGATTTGCGGAAACGTTCGCGTAGAAGTTTACGCTGT
>NZ_JAWLCI010000113.1:0-6122 GCF_041687215.1 Mariniphaga sp. | reverse complement strand
CACTATTTTTAGTGCAAAATAGAAATAGATAAGCTAACAACAGATTTTAGAAACGGATGAAACGAGCATGGCCTGGCGAACACAAAGATGGACAAATTAATTACCCATGCGAGTTCCATGGGTATCGGAACACAGAATTTTTTTGGTATAATACATGATTGTAATACAAAATATTAAATGTAATATATTCGAATGAATTATCTGGAATTTAGAAACAGGATGTTTGATTTGGGGTGTTTTAACACCCACCAGGTTTATGCCTGGAAACCGGATTTCGACAGAAACAATTTTGTTCGCTGGACAAAAAAAGGCCTGTTAATTCGGTTGCGACAGGGGTACTACACTTTTCCGGAGTATAAAAGCAAACCTGATTTTGCCCTGTTCTTCGCAAACCGCATTTACCGTCCTTCGTACATAAGCTTACATTCTGCCCTGGCATTTTATGGAATGATTCCTGAAGCAATCGTGCAAATCACGAGTGTCACATCGCTGAAGACAGCCAGTTTTCAAAATGAATTCGGAGAGTACGAATATAAAAGTGTCAGGAAGGAACTAATGTTTGGTTATGACATCAAACCTATTGCCGATGGAAAATCATTGCAAATTGCCCGGCCCGAAAAAGCATTGCTGGACCTGCTGTATCTCTATCCGTTTTACAATACCGAACAGGAAATGGAGGATTTACGACTTGATGAAGATTTTTTGCTGGATGAACTCGATTTACGGCTTCTGGAAGATTATTTATTGAGATTCAAAAGTAAAGCGCTTCAAAAAAGAGTGAATTTTTTAAAAAATACTTACAGCTTATGATGCAACTGGAATGGATAAAAAACTTTTTCCCCACGGAAATAAGCGGGAATGCGTCGCTTCAAAAATATATGCTGAAAGAATACATTCAGTTACTGATTCTGGATTTTCTTTCTACTACGCCATTTATTAAAAAGATAGTTTTTATTGGAGGTACAAATTTGCGACTTGTAAAAGGGATTGATCGTTTCTCAGAAGATTTGGATTTCGATTGCAAAGAATTTTTAAAAGAAGAATTTATAGAAATGACAGACGCCGTAATCAACTTTTTAAAGCGGGACGGATTTCGGGTTGAAGTGCGTGATCGTGAAAATAAAAACCTGACAGCCTTCCGCAGAAACATCCATTTTCCCGAATTTCTTTTTGAATTAGGTCTTTCCGGCCATAAAGAAGAACGGTTTTTAATTAAGCTTGAGACTGAAGATCAGCATATTCCTTATAAACCGGTATTAATTAATATTAAGGGTTGTGGATTTTATTTTCCGTTTCCTGTTCCTTCTGATGGTGTGCTGTGCTCGATGAAAATTTCTGCCATGTTATCGCGCCAAAAAGGAAGAGATTTCTATGACTCGATGTTTTTGCTGGCACAAACGCAACCCGATTATTCATTCCTTGCTGAAAAGCTAAATATTCATAATCTTGAAGAATTAAAAAGTGAAGTGTTCAAAGTCTTAAAAACAGTTGATTTAAACAAAAAAAAGAGAGACTTTGAACACCTGTTGTTCAATAAAAGAAGCAGTGAGCGCATTCTCTCTGTCGGAAATTTTTTTCAGGACTTAAGTTAAACTTGCGTTAAATGAAAAAATCAAAAACCAAAATACTGCTAACCATCACCGTCCTGGCAGCCATTGTCCTGCTTCTTTTTGCCCTTCGTTCCGGAAATGAAAAAACCGAGACGCTGGTAAAACTGAATGCTTCGGTAACCTTCAATGGAGAACGAATCACAGTTTCCAACAACGACACCCTCGATTTTCTGAATGTTGAAATGACAGTGAACGGCTTCTATAAACTTACCGGAATGAACCTGCATGCCGGCGAAACGTACACCTTTTGGCCGGTGGAGTTTGCCCACATCAACGGAACGCGGCTTCCGGCAAAACAAATTCCGCAGCAGTTTTCAATCTGGTGTGAATTGAACAACGGAAAGAACGGGTTTTATTCACAAAAACTGAATCCAAAAAACACAACCCGGAAAACCTCCCGGGCTGTGATGTTTAATCTGATTCTTTAAGGTAGTTATGCACAGATTACCCCATCGGGGAATCCTTTGTCATGGCATTGTATTTTACTTATAGAGTGGCAAAACAAAGTAGGTGTAAATGATGCACCCCACGCAAATTCCGAATGCAAATTCAAGCATGGCAAAAAACACCAGAATGCCTGCCACAACCATCGACGCGGTGTAAAGTTGCAGCAAAAACAGGGTGGCAATTACAAGTGTCATGATAAATCCCATTCGGGCAGCAAAAATTTTTGGTGCTTTGTCAATGGGTTTTTTGCTCAGGTGCAACAATTGTGCAAGTCCGGCACTGGCAAAACTCACCGGACTGAGTTTTGAACGGGTAAACGCCCGGATGAAAAAGTCAGCCAGCAACACCAGCGGAAAAATTACCGAGTTAAAAACAAATCCGGCAGCTACAATCAGAATGGTAAAAAATGCATTCAGCCGGGTAAGGCGCTCGTTTACCATTTCGTTGGATATGGGGCATATCAATTGTTTCATTTTAAACATTTTTTCGGTTATCCATCGGTTAAAACTTCAAATTAAACACAAAAAAGTATTTTATCCGAATAAAGAGTCGAAAAATGTAATGGTTCCTTACAAAAATTTAACTCTCCCCAACCCGAAAATTGTGCTACTTTTGCAACAAATTTTACGCATGAAGCAGGTTTTGATTGTACTTTTTTTAATGATATTTTCGGTTTCGGCAATGGCACAAAACGAGGTTGGCCCCGAGGGGCACAAACTGATTTGGTTTGCGCTTGTTTTGGTGGTTGCCGGAATTGTTGCCTTTTTTTGGGTAAATTCAGGGAAAAGCAAACCCGGCTTCAAAATTCCTTTTTTTAACAAACCAAAAGTAAATGTGGAGCTGACAAAAGACCGGATGTATTATCCCGATTTTCTGGAACTAACGGTAACAAATACAGGAAAAACCGATGTGGATATCGGTACGCCACTTCTGGTTTTCAGCGGAATGTGGTACAGCCGGAAATTTAAACTGAAGGGCACCAATAACAATCACTATTACCCGTTATACCTGATGCAGGGCCAGAATCATACGCTAAATATCGATTTAAACCGATTTTACGGATTCGACAGAACCCTGAAAAAGCTGCCCCGTGTAAGAGTGGTGGTTTCGGAAGTGAGCGGGAAAAAGCTGGGTAGCCGGAAAGTGCTACTACGCAAAACGTTATTTAATGTATAATGAGAGACTGGAAATTTAACCATATCGATTTTTCAACTTATCCTTGTTACGCCGGAGATGATTTGGGTGTGTTTTGGACACCGGAAAAAACGATTGTGAAAATATGGGCGCCAACCGCCAAAATGGTGGAGTTCAGGTTGTACAAAGATGGAAAAACCGGCGAGGCTTTTCATAAAACGCAGCTTCAGGCAAGTGGCGAAGGCACATGGGCAACCATTCTTTCGGGTGATTATGAAGGCAAATTTTACGCATTCCGGATTGATGACGGCGAATGGCTGGAAGAAACACCTGATATTTATGCGCGTTGCGTGGGTGTGAATGGTTTGCGGGGAATGATTTTTAATCCGGCAAAAACCGATCCCGAAGGCTGGGAAAACGATAAAAAGCCTGAACTGAAACATTTCACCGATGCCGTGATTTACGAAACCCACATACGCGATTTTTCCATTTCCGAATCGTCGGGGATTGAACACAAAGGAAAGTTTTTAGGCTTTACAGAAGAAGGTACCCAGTCGCCTGACGGCCTGGTAACCGGTTTATCGCATTTGAAAGAACTGGGCGTTACCCATGTGCACCTGCTTCCGGTGAACGACTTTGTTACGGTGGATGAGGAAAAACCGCTGGAAAAATACAACTGGGGATACGACCCCCTGCATTACAATGCACTAGAAGGTTCCTACTCCACCAATCCTTATAATGGAATCATCAGAATAAAAGAATTCAAAAAACTGGTGCAGGCGGTGCATGCTGCCGGTATTGGCGTGGTGCTCGATGTGGTTTACAACCACACCTATTTTGCCAAAGAATCGGTTTTTAACCAAATGGTTCCGGGCTATTTTTACCGGCAAAAACACGACGGTACATTTGCCAATGCGTCGGGATGCGGGAACGAGCTTGCTACGGAAAGAACCATGGTGCGGAAATACATCATCGACTCGCTGAAATACTGGGCCGAAGAGTTTCATATCGACGGTTTCCGGTTCGATCTGATGGGCATTTACGACCTGGAAACCATGAAGGCCATCCGCATGGAATTGCCGGAATTGTTGCTTTACGGCGAAGGCTGGGCTGCCGACCAAAGTCCAATGCCCGAGGATCAACGGGCAGTGAAACGAAATCTTCACCAGTTACCAGGCATTGCCGCTTTTAATGACGATTTCCGCGATGCGCTGAAGGGAAATCACAGCAGCAAAAAAACCAAAGGTTTTGTGAGCGGCCTCGATCTGCGGGAAGAAGCAGTGAAGTTTGGAATAGTGGCGGCTGTAAATCATCCTGAAATTGTGTACGATTATGTGGAAACCTCGAAACAACCCTGGGCAACACAACCGGAACAATGTGTGAACTACGCCTCGTGCCATGACAATTTCACCCTTTGGGATAAACTGAAATTAAGCAACCCCAAAGCATCCGACGAGGAGATGCGGAAAATGGTAAAACTGGCCGGTGCGCTGGTGCTCACCTCGCAGGGCATTCCGTTTTTGCACTCAGGCATGGAATTTTGCCGCACCAAGGGCGGAAATCCGAACTCATACAAATCGCCCGATTCGGTCAATCAAATCGACTGGGGTCGAAAAATGGAGTACCACGATGTTTTTGAGTACTACCAAAAACTGATTCAGTTGCGGAAAAACCACCCGGCATTCCGGATGACCGATGCCAGACAGATTCAAAAATACATTCATTTTTGTACGGAGTATAAAATTGGCGTGGTGAGCTACTGCATCGAAGGTGCTAAGGTTGGCGATTCGTGGAAAAGTATTGTAATGCTGTTTAACGGAAGTCGCAAAGATAATTTACAAACGCTGCCCGAAGGTACTTACAAAGTTATGGTAAGAGGCGATGATTTTTTTGAAGAGATTCAGGCCGAAGTAGTTTCAAACGAGGTAGAACTGGGAGCTGTTTCGATGATGATTTTAATCAAAACAGAAGGTTAAATCCGGTATCCTTTTTTTGGTATTTTTCAATTTCAGCTTTAAAAAATTTTAACTGCTGGGAGGCAATAAATTTTCTGAAAATTTCCGGGTCATTTTTTTCTTCGGTTTCATTAAGTGCCCTGATGTAATCTGCCCGGTCTTCGGTAAAAATTTTAATCAGGGGTTCATTGTGGTATAGCTGAACGTAATTCATCATCAATCGTGAAACCAGTCCGTTTCCATCTCCCCACGGATGAATGTTAACCAGATTGTAATGCAGGTCGGCTGCCAGTTTTACTACTTCTGTTCCTTTTACCCCATTCAGTTTTTCGTTTACATTACTGCATAATTTTTCGAGCAAATCGGGCACTTTTTTAAAGTCAGGAAAATATTTCCTATCCACATAAACTTGTGTCAGACGTATATCACCTTTCGATTTGTCAAATTCCCCTGAAATGGTTTTTACGATTCCGCCGGTATTTTTCATTACCCGCGCTGCAACTTCAATTAAAAATGGAATGGAGAGCATCTGTTTTTGCCGGGCCTGTTCCTGAATAAATAGAAATGAATCATAATGGTCTTTCACCATTAAATGATCGGTAAGGGGTTTCCCTTTGGCGGTAATGTTTTTTTCAATGAGTAGCCGGGTGTCATTTTCATCCAGCGAACAGCCTTCAATTTTTGTGGAATTCCAGACAATGGAAATCATGCTGAATGTGGAATAATTTATATTTTCATCCAAATTCAGGTTAAGGTACTCCCTTTTGTATTTTTCCAGTTCTGCCCACATGAGGTGCAATCTTTAAAATTTTAATTCAAAAGTAAACATTTCAATCTATTACAAGACAAGTTAAAAAAAAATCATCTTTTTGAAAGCCCTCCGTTAGTGGTAACCATAAATGGTGTAGGTGATGGCCTTTGGAAAAAAAAGGGGAATTCAGGACTTCTTATTCTTTCATAACGAATTGAATTTTAA
>NZ_JAWLCI010000112.1:0-6129 GCF_041687215.1 Mariniphaga sp. | reverse complement strand
TGCTCTCTTTTCTTTTGTTCTTTATTTTAAAAATTGTTGATTTTAAACAAAATATGGGCTTTAAAGGCTCATTTAATAAAAATTATTTACGTATGAAATTATTTTATCAGTAAAATGGATTGGAAAGTTACAGTTTGTTCAATTAAGGCAGTACAATAAATGGTTGTACATGGTTCTTTCGTTTCAGCAGATTCAGAATACCATCCTAAAATCTGGGGAATTATTTGACCTTGAATCATTTTGGTTTTTAGCTTTTTGTCAATTATAAGATTTAATAAACTTTCGTTTTCATCACTTGCCTGAAAGTTGATGGAGTTGTTTTGTTTTACGAAGGTTTTAGGGTGAAAGTGAAAAGGAATCTCAACAAAATAGAAGCCTGATTTCTGGCATTCAATGGTATCATTAATCCAAATCAGATTTTTTGATTTTTCAAAAATTATCTCCCTCAAATGACTTACTCCCATATTTTTATACCCATCGTGCCCGACTTTTATTTTTATTACTTTTTTATCAATCTTTTTTTCCAGTACTGTGGTCTTAAATTTATCCGACCAAATGAAAGGTTTTATCAATTCTATCTGGTCTTTTAAATTAACTCTGACTGTGTTGTGTGCAAGAGTTCCTGTAAAATATTTTTTCCAGGTATTTTCTTTTTGGTAGAATTCTGTTCCCGGATTAATTAAAAAAGGATTTTCATTTATAGAGAGAGCAATGGAAAGCGCATCAGCATGGCCATCCGCTTTTTCTGGACTGGAAATTGATGATTCAGCATTAAAATGCAGTTGAATCTCTTTTTGGTTTAAAAAGGAACGGAATATAAAACGTCGTCCATTTTGGTTAAAACCTGAGTCCAGCTTTGGTTCGGGTTTTCCTGTTTTTTTTTCGAGCTTAGTCATTTTTAATAAACTATGGATTGTTTAGAAGAAGAGTCGTTGAGCGTGCTTCTTTCTTATTTAATTTATAATTGAAATTTAGTAGAAATATTACTTAACTTACTATCCAGTCAACTGCATCATTTATACCATATTTCTTGTTAGATAAATATTAGTGTCGGTTAAATATTAACCGTTTAATAAAAAATTGCATTTAATTTTTATTGTAATAACAATATGAACTTGAACTTACGATTACAATAAGAAGCTGAGAATAAAACATTTACCTTATAATGACAGGTGAAAAATACTGACACCAAATCAACTTTTTTAACTTTGATTTCAGCATATTAAGCAGTAGCTCCCCTATTTTATTCGCTTTCCTTTATAATTGCTAGTAAAAATCTGAAAAAATTATTGTCAGGTTTAATTAATCAAATTGTTTTCATTTTGCACCAATGGAGTGTTTAATGTGGTTATAGTTGAGGTTATTGAATTTTCGTCTGAAACGGTAAGAAGTAGTTTGAAATACTCATGGTTTTCAGGAATTTCAAGGTGTAAAACCGGACCAGTATCAATATCTTTCACAGCAAGGTAATTTCCATATTCATCGCATTTTATTAGTGACCATTCAAAAGAATAATTTTCATAGGTTAATCCGTATTCCCATCCTTCATTTTCATTATAAAGCATGGAGTAGTAGTTTAACACTGAATTTGCATACAGCGGAATTGCCGGTTTTAAAATTCTTGCTGATTTTTTGTTCAGTATTGTATCGGGTTCATTCAAAAAGTTATAAAGTTGAAAGTATTCATCTTTTACACGTCCCTTTCGGTCCGTAATTCCGTCAAAAGTCAGATAATTGCTTTCATGCTGGTCCTGCCAGGAGGTTATGAAAAATGAAGGTTGTGAATTCCATTTTTCAGGTTGAGTAAGAATTTCTGTGTCAATCTCGCTGAATAAAAATTTACTGCCGGTGTCTTTAAAATAATCAATTAATGAACTTAAATGTTTATCATTTTTCACGGTTAAACCAAAACAATCTATCCCTTTTACATTCTTCGACAGCAGTTGAGCATGATATATGGAGAGCTGGTTAACTTCAAGGTCAATCATTACAGGTTTTTCCGGGTCAATCTTTTTAATTTCTGAAACCAGATTGTTTAACCAGTTTATATAAGCGCGGTTCTGGTATAATAATTCCGGTTTATGGAAAAAATCTTTCTGGCTGCAAAGCACATTATTTTGAATGTTCCATGAAATTATATGTTCATGCTTTTTATGTTTTGCCACTGCTTTAAGAATGATTTCCTTTAAACGATTTGATTCGAGTGTGTCGATCATAAAATCAATGTGTGCCGGAATCCAAAATCCAAAAACAACATTAAGTCCCAGCTCCTCAGAGATATTCAAAATGTTATAATCATACATTGAATTTCCCGGAAACTTAATTGTATTCAACCCAAGGTTTTTAATTTTTTCAAAATCAGAAGTAAGTTTTCTCCGGTTCAAAACGTGGTAATTATTTCTCCAGTCACGACCATATTTCAGGTTAATGCCTTTTATTTCTTCAAAATGGCTTGAAGTTGAGTTTAATTCAAGAATGCCACTTTTAAGAATTAGCAGGGGAGAAAAAACATAATCAGGAACCTCTTTACTTTTAAATGAAGTTTTAATCACCTGGTTTTGAGGAATGGTCCAGTCAAAGTATTGATCTGATTGCAATCCTTTGGGCCAATTGTTATCCACCTTGCTGTTAAAATAAATTACTGATTTTATTTCTTTATAATCGTTTTCAATTACAGCAAAGGCATTTTCAATCCATTGGTTTTGACTTTGGCCATCGCGTAATGTTCCAAATTCAGAAATTACTACGGGAGTTGGCGGTAACTTTATTAGCTCATTATGAAAAGGTTCGTACAAGCTTTCAAATTCGTACCATTTGCCATCTGTGTTGTGTTCTCCATAATTCAGAATATTAATTCCAATCCAGTCAACATATTCTCTGCCTGGATAAAACGAAGCTAAATTTTCCGGCTTCCATGGGTTCCAAATCCAAATTACATTGTTAGCATTATTGCTTTTGAAGATTTCGTAAGTATAAATCCATGCCTCCTTAAATTTAGGTACTGCATCATTTCCCGACATGAACCAGGGATAAAACGGGTTGTCAAATTCATGTGCAAATCTCAAAAAAACAGGTTTTTCCAGGTTTTTTAGTTTTTCCGCAAATTGTGAAATGTAATTATCGAAAAAACCATTTGAAATGAGATCGTAAACATGAGCACTATCGTCAATTTCTTCTTCAAAAGTATTTAACCAGGGTTCCCAGGTAAGCATCGGTATTGATTTTTGGGAATAAATTGAATCCAGTAAGGCACCTGGAAAATTTGACTGAACATCTTTGTTCCATGCCAAATACAGTGAAACGATATCGAAATTTTCATCAATCTGGTTTGAAACTGTATGTACATTTTTAAGACTGGTTATTCCGTCATCATTTTGCGGGGCAAAAATTCCAATGTAATTGATTACATTTTTTTCCTGAATTTCAGGTTCAACGCCTCCCCATTTCACATATTCTGTATGATAAAGAAAACTTCCAAACAGGGTTAGAAAAACAAATACCCCGGGCAGAGCAGCCTTATGCCAGGTGGCATAAGCTAAATGCCGGGCTGAATTGATAAATGTTTTTTTCTCCGTCTTAAAATCAAGATTTACAGGAACTGGTTTTTGTTTTTCATAAGCAATGAAAACTGTGAAAAACATAAATGATGCATTTAACAGGGCAAACCCGGACATAAAAACAGAAAATGGGGTAAAATCTTTTATTAACCCAAAAATTACTGCAACTACTGAAACAACTCCAACAATCAGGTTGGGCAATAAAATTTTCCAGTTGGTTATTTCCCTGTCATCTTTTGGTGTTGGAAGATAGGGTACCTTTTTTCGCATAACGGTGTAAATAAATCCGATAAAATAAATCCACCAGGTACAGACAAGCAGCAATCCTCCCGTTAGGTGAGTACCGCGCTCGCTTTTGTCCATTACCCATTTCTGTACATAAAACCTGATTCCGAGAATGGATGTCAGGATAGGGAGAAATAGGAGTCCAAAATTGATTACGTTTCCTTTCCACGGAGTGGTAGCGGCAAACAGTGAGATAATTGGAATTAAAAAGCTGATCAGAATGGAAAATGCGGAAAGGTAGTGCAGGGGTAAAATTCCAAAGTGAATTCTTTGACGCCAGGTTAATTTTTTAAACAATTTCGGAAATACAGAAACCAACAGTTCAAGCGTTCCTCTCGACCATTTCAACTGCTGCTTGTAATAAGATGTCAGCGAAGCAGGTACAAGGCCTTTTGTAAAAATTTTTGGCACATAAACCGATTTCCAGCCTTTTGCATACAATTGCATAGCAGTGTGCATATCTTCCGATAGGCCGGGTGCATGGCCACCTATTGAATCGAGTGCTTTGCGCCTGAAAACACAATTGGCGCCAATGGCATTTACCGTTCCATAGGTGTTCATGGTCATCATTACCGGGCCGTAAAAATGGAAAGTTTGTTCAGCCGCACCCTTAGCTACCAGCGATTCATCAATGTTGTAATAAGCCTGAACCGATTGGACGAACCCGATTTTTTCATCTTCAAAATAGGGAATAACCTCATCCAGAAAATTTTCTTTTGGAACATGGTCGGGGTCCAGAATCAGACAGACATCTCCGGTGGCTTGTTTCAGGGCATTGTTTATGTTTCCGGCCTTGGCATCAACCCTGTTGTTTCGGGTTACATGCACAATTCCATGTCTTTTGCAGAATTCTTTCAGGCGGGAATCGTTGGCTTCATCGCATAAATAGGTGGTATGGGGATATTTCATTTTTTCAATGGCTAAAAGAGTTCCTTCAACCATTTCATAGGGCTCACCCGGGAAATAGGTGGTAAAAACATCAACTGTCAGCTTTTTTGTTAGCACAGGTTTTTCAGGAACAGAAATATCCCAGTAATGGTACCAAATATAAATTATTCGGAAACTGTCGAATACCAAAGGTCCAATGAGCAACCAGAAAAGCAGTTTACTATCAATTAATTCCGGATTCAGGAACCAGAAAAAAAAGTTGGCAATACTTAGCAATCCAAGAGTAATTAATATCCTAAGGGTTATTTTTTCTCTCCGTGTCGGTTCTTTTATTATTGTGCTGGTTTTGTTCATTTATTCTTTAAAACGTAAAACGGAGTGTTGGTGGTGGCAAAATAGCCATCTTTATCATATACGTAGGCGAAAATTCTGTAGGGCCCCTCAACCGAAGGTGTAATAAAAGTTGCCTTATGATTTTCAAAGTCCACAAAGGAATCAATTGATTTGTCAGAAATTGATTTTATTTCTTCCTCGGCAATATTCAATAATCCGGAATAAATTTCCCAAGCAATTTTCAGGCTATCCGTTTCGGTGTCTGCGAATATTAATTCTGCATTTTTTAACTCGTTGGGGGCAAATACAATATTATCTGCAGCTCCCTTATTATCCAGTAACATATAATCAAGGCCAATCAAATCGGGTTTGGCAGATGAATTTTTCCATAAATTTTCCAGTACTTTAATTGTTTCAGCCTTGTAATCTTCTTTAAACAAACTAAACCAGGTATGGGTAGTTTCAAATTTACTCCCCCAGATAAAAATAAGTGAGCCAAGAAGTGGTCTATCATCATTCCCTGATATTATTTGGTATCTTGTTTCAATTTGCTCCGCCTTTTTTTTACTGGTGTGCTCAATAGGCGTTCTCCATGCTGTCTTTCTTGACTCCCACGGCCCGTCAGGTCCGAACTCGCTGACATAATAGGGCTTTTCCCCAAATATAAAAGAAATGAAGTTTATATGTTTATGAATAACCTTTATGGGTCCAAAAGTATTGAACGCGATAGCATCCAATTTTGGGGAGTGAAACCAGATACTCGCCATTTGTTTTCTGCCTACATTTATCACTGCTGTGGATACTGGATGATTTGGATCTTCGCAATGAATAATGCCTATTAATTCATTAAAAGTATTTATGAAAGTATTTTTTTTGAAAGTAATAGGATAAAGAAGTTCATTTCCTAAATTCCACATTAAAACGGAAGGATGATCCTTATACTTCTGAACGAACTTTTTTACCTTATGTTTTAAAAGTTTGTTGTGATCCTTGTTTAGGTATAGATTGTACTTTTTATTATAAGGTGGTATAGGTATATCAACAATTACAGCTAAATTATTGGCAT
>NZ_JAWLCI010000111.1:0-6245 GCF_041687215.1 Mariniphaga sp. | reverse complement strand
AATACCTCATCATACAATTGTAGCACCGAAAATGGAAAATTTACGAACCGTAATTTTCCAAAATATTGCAATATTTGTGTTTATGAATTAATCAGGTTAAATAAAAACCCAAAAATATTAAAATATAATACTGGAAACAGAACAATCAGAATTTCCATAACATTACCAAAATCAATTATCAAAACTGAAATCAATATTACATAGCATATTGCTATCCAAATAAAACGAATCGTTTTTTTTACAAAATAGTTAAGTGCAAAATAAGAACTGTAAAAAATAATCGCTCCAACAGGTAATGTAAATAATAAAGCAAGAAATTGCTCTTGGATATCAGGTCCACTTGCCCCTAAAACAGCAGCTGGAAAAGAGATGAGTTGATAACCAAGGATGACTAATAAACTTGAAAACACCCAAAATAAAAGATGAAACATAATTTGAACAGACTTTCTCATGATTTTTCTTTTTTTAGTTAAACATGAATCAAAAGTCAGTGATATAATATTGTTAATAAAATAAGTTCTGCATAATTCAGTATTCTTTCTGCAAAATGTCCAATCGGAGTCGCTAATCAACTTGAGCAGCGAATTTATATATTAACCTATTTATCTCTGTTAATCATTATTTTATAAATGAAGTACCCCTGCGATAAATTAGAGGTATCTGCTATGGAAGTAAAGTTTATTTCCTTATTTCCATTTTCGGTCATCGGGTATTTTACCCGACATAATTTCTTCTTTCCATTTTTTTAAAATTTCGCTTTTACTTTGATTACCAGTCATCATTTTGCTATTTGACGATTCGCTGTTTTTAGGATTCGCCCAGAGATTGGAAATCAGGTCAAGATAATCCAGGACAATATCCTTCTCTCCACGTTCAAGAAGTTCTCTGGCCAGAACATATGATGGTCCAAAAGAACTCAATTGCGGAGATGTGGGACATTCTCCGGATTTTATTAAATACTCTTTTGCTTGTTTAATATCATCCTCCATTAGTGCTATACGACCCAATAGTGTATTGGCATTATGGATTGTATTACCATAATTAAAGGACAAAGTATCGACATTGTTTATGAGCAATTCGTTGGCCATTTGTTTTGCCTTGTTATAATCGCCAGCACCCATTGCAGCAAAAGCAATGTCTTCTTTTAACGTGCCCAGGTAAAAATTATATTCTTGTTTAATACTATCATTACTATCAGTTAATTTTGTGCTTTCCAAAGTTTTTAGCGATTCCGTTAGATATTTCAGCGAATTTTCAAATAAAATTTTTCGCTCACTTTCATTTTCCAATTGTCTGGCGTTGTACTTTTCACCTGCAAAGTGCATATTAATAAGACCAATCCAAATAAATTTGTGCGGGCGTTTCTTTTGAGCTGCAAGAAAAAATGAAACATCTTTCTCAGAAATAAATTTAAACCGAAATGTTGGATCTTCGCTTTCCAGTTTTTGCTCCAGTTCTTTTAAATCATCATTGCTAATACTTAATGTAGTGTCATTGCCAGCAGACATATTATTCAGTTCCTGACATGCCAAGCTAAAACAGAGCAAAGAGAAAAAAATGATGGTAATAACTTTCATGACTGTTGATTTTTGATTCATTAAAGTTACAAAAAATTATCTTTAAGTCAATAATCTAAGCTTTCGCAAAACAAATTTGTAACCTCTACATTTCAAGGGTGTTAGCTTGCTTTTTTGTTCTTGCGGCTTGCCATAGCTCCATAATTGTAATCTTTATATGCCATGCATTAAATATTGTTAATCCTGTGGCTATTTGCAACTTGTTGTATTAGAAAAAAATTTAGCAATGAGGAATTCTATAATCACTTTTTACAAAGAAAAAATCTCGTGTACTATCAGTTTCTTTATTGATTAGGCAAGATATAAAAATCTATTGTTTTGAAATATAGGTTTTTATTTTTAACTTTCAGTAAAATATTTGACCCACTTTAATAGATTCTATGAGCGATCTTTCTGCATCGGAACGGGAGTTAATTGATAAACTAAATGAGTTTATTCAAAATAATCTTGATAACGAACATTACGGTGTCTCTGAACTGGCTGATGATTTGGGAATGGGTCGATCTAATTTGCTCAAAAAAGTAAAAGCTATTACAAAAATTACGGCTAGCCAGTACATCAGGCAATTTCGGTTAAAGAGAGCAATGGAGATTCTTCAGCAAACTTCGCTGACTGTATCAGAAGTTTCTTACAAAACGGGATTTAACAGTCCCTCCTACTTTGTTAAATGTTTTCATGATTTTTTTGGTTATTCTCCCGGGGAAGTTAAAAAGCGTAACGAAAATGAAGAGCGAGCCCCGATAAGGTCAAATAAAAAGCAATTTTCAATACTATTTTCAACTGTGTATTTTCTGGTTGTAATTATCGTAGTTCTTATTATTGTTATGAAACCCTTTTCAAACCATCAGGAAAAACTGGAAAAAACAATTGCAGTCCTTCCTTTTTTAGATGACAGTCCGGAAAAAGGAAATACATATATAATTAATGGTTTGATGGAAGAGATTCTGGACAAACTACAAAATATTGGCGATCTAAAAGTAAAATCGAGAACCGATACTGAAAAATACAGGGATACAAAAAAAAACATTCCTGAAATTGCCAGGGAACTTGATGTAAATTATATAATAGAAGGCAGTGGGCAGGTAATTGGTGACCAAATAAAATTAAGTGTTCAGTTAATTGAAACCTTATCAGGGAACCATATCTGGTCGAAAACCCTGACAGAAGGCACAGAAGATATTTTCAGGCTACAGGAAGATGTAGCGCGTATGGTGGCTTCAGAATTAAAAGCCAATCTTACTCCCGGCGAGCAAATTCAAATTAAAAAACTGCCGACTGAGAATATTCGTGCCTATAATTTATTTTTAAAAGGATTGGAGCACGAAAGAATTGGGGTATTTTATGCAAAAGCCAGCGACAAGTCAATATATCGTGCCGAACTTAGAAAAGCAAAAGAATTATTTGAGCAAGCCATTGAATTGGACTCAACTTTTGTTGAACCTTATGTGCAATTGGCAAGTGAGTATATAAACAATTTTTATTACGATGAACCCAGTCCAAAACTTAGAGAAACTATACTTGATTCCGGATTGAATTTTGTAAATAGTGCCCTAAAATACGATCCTGAGAACGGAGATGCAATTCTTTTTAAAATAGATTATTATCGTAAATTAGGAATGGAGAACGAAGTAACTTTGTATGAGAAAAAATTTTTTCAAACAGGAAAATTTAAAAATTGGGAGGACTATTTATATTTTGAAAATCAAAGCGATAAATTTTATTGGGAATTGGATTATTTTAACGCCATTAAGTACTATTATAAATACCTCCGCCATAAACCTGAGACAATAGAGACGAAATTTGGTTTAATTAATAGGTTTTGTTGGTTATTGGAAGTTACCGGATTCCCTGAACAATCAAAATCAATAGCCAAAGAAATACTTGTGAGGGAAGAATATGATTCCATCTCTTACTGGATAACATTAGGAAAATTGGCTTTTTTTTACGAAAGCGACAGAGACCTGGAATATTTTTATAAAGCATATAAAAAGGACACTTTGAATTATTATTCAATACATAATTTAATGCGGATTTATATATGGACGGATAATTACACACAAGCCTATCGTTTCATGAAAAAATTATTTGAAGCAGCCGAAAAAACAGATAAGGCGATAGAAAGTGACTGGTTTTATGGCTATGTATATTTAAAAAACGGATTTAAGGATGAGGCTGACAAACAATTTAAAGCAGCTCAAAAAAAATATCTCGAACAGATTGAACTGAATTTACCGGAAGCCCAAATTTATCTGTCACATTTCGAACTAGCCAGTATGTTCTCAATATTGGGAGAAAAAGAAAAAGCATTAGTTTACCTGAAATCATTAATGAACCTTAAAACGATTCAATACGATTGGTTATATTGGTTACAAAAATCGCCTGTTTTTAATGCAATCCGGGATGAACCCATATATCAGGAAGTTCAAGCAAATCTGGAAGCTAAATATGAAAAAGAACACGAGCGAATAGGAAAATTACTGAGAGATTTAGGGAAATTATAATAATGCGTCTCCGTGGCTTAAATCATATAATTTTGTGGTCACCACAGAGTTCTGTTAATTGGCCGGAACCATAAGGATTACAATACAACAATACAAAATTCCGCATATTTGATACGCTTTTCCTGAAAAGTTAAATCATTGCTTACACTTTCAATATGTATTGAAACTCCTTTTGTAATAACTTTATAACATTGAATTTCGAAAGCTGAAAAACAATAAACTTTTAAACTTTAGCGTGATGAAGCCTGTAAAGTTATTTTCAATTTTAGTGCTCATTTTACCAATTTTTGCGCTACAACTAAATGCAAAGTTCTTAGAGAAAAATGCCATCTACTTAACCGGCGGATTAAATGTAGGAAATTTTTGGGGAGGTAATTTGAACCTCAATTATGTTTTCGAAGAAAAATATTCATTACAGGCTGGAATATCCGGTTTATTAAGAGAATCAAAATCTAAACCTGAAGATTTTTCATCAGGAGTTGTTGGGATTTTTACACTTGGGCTTTCAAATCTTCTTTATCTTGACGAGATGGAAAATTACCATCTTCTGGCCGGTAAAATATTCATGTTAAACAGAAACAATACTTCAAGATTAAATTTAGCTGGTGGAATCGGATACACCATATTAACAGAACCGACCAACTGGAAGCGTGTAACAGGTTATACTATAGGTGAAAATTACACTTATGACAGAATAACCCATGGCACAATTAGCTTAATTATTAACCCCGGAATTGAATTTCCTTTTACACGCTATTTGGGTTTTACGCTTTCACCCATGTTGCAAATAAGTAAATACAGGACATATGTTGGATTTGGAATTGAAATGATGATTGGGTTATTAAGAAAACCAATAACACATCGAATATAACAGCCCGGTCATTAACAAATTGAAACATAAGTTTGATTAAAAGAACATGGCTTGATTGCCTGAGAAAAAATAATAAAAAACTATAAATCATGAAAAACCTACAACTAATTTTAGCAGTAATTTTTGCTTTGACACTTATTACTGCTTGTAACAAAGATGAAAATGAAACAGAAAAAACATTAGTAAAAGAAACTATTAGTGCGAAATGGCTTGTCAATGGCACAAGTGATTATGAGTCATTTGAATTTAATAAAAGCGGTAATTATATTGTCGTAAAAAATAATTCCACAAAATTGACGAATGACCAAATCATTCTTTTTGGAACTTATGAGATAATTGACAATATAACAATTGTCTTATCAGACTTTGGAACTATCAAAATATCTGATATTGATGAAAACTTAATTCGCTTTTCAATTCAACTTACAAATAGTCCGGATAATGAAATTATTATTAATGCGTCAAAGCAAGAAGAAATGGAAAATACAACAAAAACAGAATTGCTTTGCAGGACTTGGGAAATGGTAACTGTCAATGGAGAAGACGTGACTGGAACAGAATATGAACTGTCGGTACTTTTTTCTCAGGCAGGGACTTATTTTGTTGAGTTTGTAAACCCGGAGGAAGAGGATGATGGAGGTCTTGCCCATTGGAAATGGAAAGATGAAACAGAAACAAAATTTTTGTATTCATGGGATACTCCAGCAGTTTGGGAAGATGAGAATGTTGTTGAAATTATTGAACTCAACGAGAACACATTAGAAATACTTGAAAAATTTAACGACGAGGATGAAGAGGATGAACTTTACGTGTTGAAACCTGCAAATAATACAAAATCCGCATATATTAATACTAAAACAAATCAAACAAGTAATAAAAGAAAAAAAGGATTTCTGAAAAAATAAAGCGTATTAAATATAAAAGCAAAAAATAAAACTGGTTACTTTTTACTGTGAATATTAGAGATAATGACAGACCAAAATTTAATTATCAACTAAAAAATAACACTCATGAAAAAGAATATCATTTTATTCTTGTCTTTGCTGTTGGTTATTAATGTAATAGGCCAATACCCGACTAATCAGCCGGAAATTAAAAACTATGGTTATTATTATTCAAAATATAAAACCCAGGCTACAACCGGTAAAATTTTTTGTGCGGGAGGAACAATTTTGGCAGTGGTTGGTGCAGTTGGAGTGGCTCACCATGGTTTCCCTTTTACTCTCTCCCCAAATTTGCCCATTTATGCAACAGATTTGGAGCGGCTTAAAGAAAGCTGGTACATTTTGCTGGATC
>NZ_JAWLCI010000110.1:0-6336 GCF_041687215.1 Mariniphaga sp. | reverse complement strand
AACTACGTGTAGCGGATATTTTCTCTTTTTCACCCCCAACCCTACTTCCGGCGAAACCACGCTCTACATCGAAACCAATTCTTCTGAAAAAACTTTCGATGAAACCGCCCAATGGGACCTGGAAGTGTATTCGGAAACCCAACTGTTGAAAACCAAACAAACCGGCCTGCGCGGGCAAAGCGCCAAAATACAAACCGCCGGCTGGAAAGAGGGCGTTTACCTGGTGCGTGTAAAATATAACGATGAAATATTAACTGGTAAACTGGTGGTGAAAAGATAGCTGTTTATGTTTGGCTAAACCTTCAAGGTTTTTAAAAACCTTGAAGGTTTGATATTAAAAAAAAACAAAAACAGGATGAACCCAAAACCAATAAAAATTCCCACGCAACCTTTTGTTAACAAAAAACATCTACCAAACAAAACCATTTTAAAAACCAATAAAAATGAAACATGGACCGTAAACAAACCCAAAGAATGCCCCGGCAGCAACCACTTTGTTTCGCCCGGCACCTCAAACACAACCCGCTCTTAATTGCTCTTTTGCCTGGTAACTCCGGTTACCTTGAATACCAAAAAGTACTTTGTACTATTTACTCACTACTAAATATTTTTGAAAATGAAATTAAAAAAAATAAAATTACTTGCCAGATTCCTGCTTTTATTGCCGCTTTGCGCGGCTTTGCTGGGGGCTGGTTGTGAAAAAGATAAAATGTCTAAATCTATTTTAAATGGTAAATGGATACTTTTAGGTTTCGGAAATGATTCCACAGGTGAGTTCACATCCGAACCTGACTCCGAGCCAAAATCTTCTTATGTTGTATTTGATAATGGAGAATTGGTTGCTCATTCTGTTTCAAACAGGACCTTTGATATGGAATACGTGCTTAAAGAGGGGAATAAGATAATAATTACCAATCAAGGAATAGTAACTCTTGTTGGAAGTGACACAGAATGGGGACAGCATTTTTTATACGTAATAGGAAACATATTTGAATTTGAACTAAGTGAAAGTATGTTAAAATTATATTACCAAGATCAAAAATTTATGAAATTGAAAAAAGAAACTAAATGAAAAAGACAATCATCTTCTTATCCGCAATATTAATATCATTCAATGTAGTTTCACAAATAAGTACGAATGAAACTCCCACTTCCTTTAAAGAAAACTTCAAAAAGAAGAATATTCCTGTTATTATTATGCCCACCCTTAACTATGAAATTATCGATAAAGAAGACTTTATTGACAGCTTGAACGGTTTACCGCCCAGGTTTGGATATGACTTTGATGTTGATATAAATATGAAAAACTCAGGCGTATGGACAGAGCTGCCAAATAAAAAAGGGAGATTATGGCAATTACGGATTTATTCTCCCGGAGCTTTGTCAATTAATTTGTTGTATGATAAATTTTACATACCAGAAGGAGGGAAATTCTTCATATATAGTCCAGACGAAAAGAAGAAGTTAGGAGCTTTCACCCATAGAAACAATAAAGGGGATAAAGAGGAGCCTGGAGCCTTTGCAACGAGTTTAATACTGAATGAGAAAATTATTCTTGAATACTATGAACCCAATAACACAAATGAGGTTCCGGTAATTTCTATTACAAAAGTTGTTCATGGTTACAGGAATATCACTCCTTTTGATTTTGGAGATTCAGATGATGACTGCGAAATAAATATTAATTGTGATGAAGGTGCTGACTGGCAAGATGAAAAAACGAGTGTTGCTTTAATTGTGGTAGGAGGAACACGGTGGTGTACCGGTTCCTTGATTAATAACACACAGGGAGATGGTGCGCCATATTTGCTTACGGCAGATCACTGCTTAGACGTTAGCGGATTGGATGCTATTTCAAACCCAGCCGCATCAACATGGACATTTTTATGGAACTATGAAAGCCCGACCTGTGATAATGGGGCAGATTTCATACCGCCCTCTACAGTGGGAGCAACCGTAGTTGCCAATAATTCCTCATCTGACTTTGCTCTGTTAGAATTAGACGAAACCCCTTTTGATTTATCCCCCTCTTTGTGCATCTATTACAACGGATGGGACAAATCCGGTTCAACGCCGTCTAATGCTACATGTATCCATCATCCGGCAGGTGATATTAAAAAAATTTCTGTAAGCAATTCTTCTCCTTCCTCGGATGGAAACTTTTGGAATGTAACATTTAATCAAGGTATTGTCGAAGGTGGTTCATCAGGCTCTCCACTGTTTAATCAAAATAGCAGGATTATTGGACAGTTATTTGGCACCCCTACGGCAGATCCGATTTCCTGTCATAACCAAGATGGACTTGCAGTTTATGGCAAACTCTCTGTTTCCTGGAATAATTCATCAGATTCACGAAGGAGGTTAAAAGATTGGTTAGATCCATTAGGTACAAATCCCAATAATTTGAATGGCGCATATTTATTTCCAACGAATAATACAACAATCTCCGGCCCCTCCGCCGTCTGCTCTTCCGGCGTCACCTTTACCATCAACAACCTACCTGATGTTGATTCCATCATTTGGGAACCCGGACCTTTTCTTACAGTTTATTCAGGACAAAATACAGATTCGCCGGTAATAAAAGCCACCGGCAATGAAAGCAGTTGGATAAAGGCAAGGTTGGTTACCGCTTGCGGCAGCATTACCCTACCCGGAAAATCGGTATGGGCAGGTAGTCCATGGCCAACAATCCTTTTGTGTACGGTGGACAACACCTATCCCGGAAGTGTGGGACCATCTGTAGGTGTTGGTTGTACCAGCCAGGATTATTGGCTGTATGCTCACGGCTCAAACCTTTCGGACAATGATGCAGATTACCGTTGGAAATTTTATTCTTCCAATCCTTTTGAATTACCGGTGCAGGATATTGGGCGTCAGGTTGAGTTTTCAAGAAGTTTACCCGGAACATATAGTGTTTCACTATAATATAACGGAGTTTGCGGCTGGAGTAACGAAATTTTCAAAAATATCGCAATAGAATCCTGCCGGGTAGCGGAAAATTACTTGAATTTCACCCCAAACCCCACCACCGGCGAAACTACGCTCACCATCGAAACCAATTCTTCAGAAAAAACTTTCGACGAAAACGCCCCATGGGATTTGGAGGTGTATTCGGAAATGCAACAGTTAAAAACCAAACTAACCAACCTGCGCGGGCAAAGCGCTAAAATACAAACCGCCGGCTGGAAAGAAGGCGTTTACCTGGTGCGTGTAAACTGTAACGGCGAAGTTTTAACCGGGAAGCTGGTGGTGAAAAGATAGCTTTTTATGAGCAAACCTTCAAGGTTTTGAATACCTTGAGGTTTGATTTAAAAAAACCAAGACAAAATGAACCCAAAACCAATAAAAATTCCCACGCAACCTTTTGTTAACAAAAAACATCTACCCTGCAAAACCATTTTAAAAACCATTAAAAATGAAACATGGACCGTAAACAAACCCAAAGAATGCCCCGGCAGCAACCAGGTTGCAATGCCGGGCACCTCAAACAGAACTCGTACTATATGCTCTTTTGCCTGGTAACTTCCGGTTGCAGGGAATTCAAAAAAATAATTTTAAAGCCGCACGTTCGAAGCCCGAGGCTAAAATTTAAAAATGAAAACAACAAATTTAAAATTGTGCTTAATCATTCTGTCCTTTTCATTATTGGGGATGGGGTGCGAAAAAGACGAAGACTTCCTCGAACTTCAAATTGGGGATGAAAAAGCTGTGATCATTAAAGAAGTAGACGGAATTAAATTCAAATTCTGCCTGCTGAATGAGCAAGGCGAACCTGCCACAGTTTTTAACGAAGGTGAAAATTTCATCTTTTTATTCTCCGCACGAAACACAAGAAAAGATACATTATATTTTGATAGAGGTATCATTGGTTTACCGGACTTCTGTGAAGTAAGAAATCACAGCGCGGAAGAAATAGGTAGTCCATTTAAAAAACCTGTACTTCAAGAATTAATTGGGAAGGGAGCCTATCCTTTTCAACCACAACGTGAATATGTTTTTGAAGTGCCATGGAGAGACAGTCGTCAAGAATGGAATAAATGGCATGGGACATTTAATGGTACAAATCAAACTGCTTTGCCAAAAGGTAAGTATTACACAAAATTTGCTTATCGATTTAATTTCGGACGTTTAAAAACCGATCTATTATCCTTTAAAATCAATTTTGAAATAAAATAACCAAATCATGAAAAAAACAATTCTAAAAATCAGTTTCATTTTCCTGCTCCTAAGTTTAATGGGAGCAGGTTGTGAAAAAGATAACCCTGATTACAATCCTAATAGTATCATCGGCAAATGGGAATGGCTATACACATCAGGCGGGTTTGCCGGTACAGTTTATCCCAAAGAAGATGAAAAAGTAACATGGGAATTTACCGAAGATAGTCTTTTTATCAGAAGGGTCAATAATAATATCTCCTTTCAAATAAATTTTTATTCATCTAACGATACTTTATTTTGGAGAAATGATCCAACTGACATGATATATCGATTCTTAATAAAAAGTGATACTCTGGAACTATGGGATTTATCTGCTATTCCACCCACCTTTTCACATACTTTTAAACGTATAAATTAAGCATCATGAAAAAACTAATCAGCATTTTAATCGCAATATTTTTGCTTTATAACTGGGGGTACGCCCAGCAACCCGACGTTCAATTAACTCCAAAACTAAAATTTGACAAATCAGGCCATGTAAAATACATCAAATTCGTCTGTGAAAACAAAACCGGAAAATGGGACAGGCCAACTTCAGCGATCAGCTTTTTCAAAGAAGTGCTAAATGCCGGAGAACAAGACCAGTTCGTATTAAAGAATAAAAGAGACCAGAAGATTGGATTATATACCGAGCACTACAAACAGTTTTACCAGGGGATTGAAGTAGATGGCGGTATTTTTATTTTGCAGTTTAAAAATGGAAAACTCAAAAAAGCCAACGGGCATTACATCGATACAGAAGGCATTGATCCTTTTCCAAAACTGACACCCGATGATGCTGCTAAATCGTATGCTTCCTATTTACAAATTCCGGATGTATCTGCCCTAAAATTTCTTCACGATTTGGTAATTGTAGAAATAGAAACAATTTCGGGAACTGACACTGCATACAATGCGAACCTTTGCTATAAGATTGATTTATTAAACAGTCCTTCAAGTATGGGGGAAACCGGTTATGTTGATGCCCAATCCGGGAAAATTTTAAAGATACAAAAGAACTGGTTTAACTCTTCGGCAACAGGTACCTTTGCTACCCTGTAAAGTGGTGCCAAAAACGCGGGGACTCAATACTACGGTGGCGTTTATAATTTGATTGATTCGAGCAGGAACGTAATAATTAATACATGGGATCTCAATAATGCATATTCTACATCCTACTCAGATACTAGTATCGTGGATGAATTTACCGACAATGATAATAACTGGACACAGCAGGAACACTCGCCAACTAACGATCAAATGGCGTTAGACATACATTGGGCCTTACAGGAAATCTATGACTATTTTAATGTAGAACATAGTCTTCAAAGCTTCAATGACAGTAATCACATGATTGATGCTTTTGTCCATTGTTATTTACCAGATGGTGTAAGTTGGACTAAAGACAATGCTGCGTTTGTTCCATTCGTTAATGGCGATCAAGTCTTTTTCTTTGGCGATGGCCAGACGATTTTTAAGCCTATAGGGGCTCTGGATGCCGTTACCCATGAATTTTCTCATGCAATAACCCATAATCACACGGGATGGGCTAACTTAACAACGGTTCGGCGTGCATTACACGAAGGCTTTAGCGATATATGGGGCGCGGTAGTCGAAAATGAAGTAGCCCCTGAAAAAGATCACTGGAAAATAGGAGAAGAAGTGATTGATGTAACTGGTGATGATTGTTTAAGAAATATCAGAGATCCGGGATCATCTACTTCCTATACTCAAATAGCCGATTGTTTTGGTGATACAAGGTACAATGATGGGGGAAATGATGAAGCTTATGAGAAGAGTGGAGTGTTGTCGCACTGGTTTTATCTATTATCAGAAGGCGATTCAGGAATAAATGACAATAATGATGAATACACAGTATATGGGCTTGGAATAGATGTTGCTGCCGAGATTGTTTTTGATGGTCAAACATCCGAATTTGCCTCTGTGTCAAGTTATGCAGATGCAAGGGATGCCATGATTGATGCCGCTGATGATATCTTTGGAGCTAATTCATTTCAATCGTTACAGGTAGCCAATGCCTGGTATGCTGTCGGTGTTGGCACTAACCCCACCCAGCCAACCATTTCAGGCCCAAGCGCGGTTTGTTATTCCGGTTCAACGTTTACCGCAAACAATCCT
>NZ_JAWLCI010000109.1:0-6489 GCF_041687215.1 Mariniphaga sp. | reverse complement strand
CTTAATTATATTGCCGCTGAGATAAAATGAATGAGAATAATCTGATTCTTCCAATATTCTTTTGTAATTTCGGTAATCATTCGAAATATAAAACAAGAAACTACATTGTTTATGAGCAAATCAGAGAAACAAAAGCGAATTGGGATTTTAACCGCGGGTGGCGACTGCCCCGGTTTAAATGCTGCCATCAGAGGTGTTGGAAAAACGGCAATTGTTGAATATGGGATGGAAGTTTTGGGATTCAATGCTGGTTACCTCGGATTGATTAACAAAGATTACATCGTTTTAAAAGAGTCACAACTCTCGGGCATTCTTACAGTTGGCGGAACTATTTTAGGCACATCGCGCGAAAAACCGTATAAAATTGTAAAAAGCGACAGCACCGAATCTGACAAACCCGAAAAAATAAAACAAACATACAAAGAACTGGGCCTCGACTGTGTAGTTTGCATTGGCGGAAACGGCACCATGAAAACAGCCAATATGCTGGCGCAGGAAGGAATGAATGTGATTGGAATTCCAAAAACCATTGATAATGATGTCTGGGGAACCGATGTTACATTTGGGTTTGAATCGGCTGTACAAATTGCCACTGATGCCATTGACCGTTTGCATACAACTGCCAACTCGCACCAACGGGTAATGATTATTGAGGTAATGGGGCACAATGCCGGATGGCTGGCACTTTATGCAGGCATGGCCGGCGGAGGTGATATAATTTTAATTCCCGAAGTTCCCTACAATATACGTTCGGTTTGCAAAAAAATTGAAAAACGTTACGAAGACAAAAAACCCTATTCGATTGTGGTAGTTGCAGAAGGGATAGAGCATCCGAAAAAAGGTTCGGCAGCTTCGTACCTGGCCGAAGCCATTACAACCTATACAGAAATTGAAACCCGCGAAACAGTGCTCGGATACATCCAGAGAGGCGGTAGCCCCACTCCAATGGACAGAATTCTTGCTACCCGGTATGGCGCATTTGCCGCACAGTGCATAGCCGATGGGTGCTTTGGCACTATGGTAGCACTAAAAAAAGGCGAACTTACAACCGTACCGCTTGACGAAGTGGGAGGAAATCTCAGACTGGTGGAACCTGATAATCCGCTTATAATAAAAGCGCGAAAAATGGGTGTTTCGTTTGGAGACGAATTTTTATAACAGTGGAATTCCTACAATCCGTGTGTTTGTAAAATATAAGAAAGCTTACTGCAGTGGCAGATGCACCAGTTTTTTGGTTTCAAAAAATTCTTCCTCAAAATATTCTGAAAGTTTCTGAACAAAAGCCTTTTTTCGGAAAGAACGAACTTCATCATCGAGATTTCCGCCCTTGAGGTAAATGACCCCGTTTGGAAGCGCATTATGCTGAACCGATGAAATATTTTTTCTTATCCAGTAAACAAATTCGGGCAAGGTGGTTACGGCCCTGCTCACAACAAAATCGTACTTACCCTTTAACTGCTCTGCTCTTATTTGTTCTGCTGTCACATTTTTCAAATCAAGTGCA
Source organism: Mariniphaga sp. (assembly GCF_041687215.1). Classification (NCBI taxonomy): domain Bacteria; kingdom Pseudomonadati; phylum Bacteroidota; class Bacteroidia; order Marinilabiliales; family Prolixibacteraceae; genus Mariniphaga; species Mariniphaga sp. The sequence goes on along the minus strand of NZ_JAWLCI010000109.1, from coordinate 4,985 downwards.
CGGACAACCTCATTCACTACCCTGATTTTTTTTCCGATGGAATCAACCAGATGAAACCGGCATTCAGGGAAAAGAATAGCCAGTGGAATTCCCGGGAAGCCGCCTCCAGTTCCAACATCAAGTATTTTAGAACCGGGAGTGAATCTGATGAATTTGGCAATGGCCAGCGAATGCAGGACATGGTGTTCATAAAGCTGGTCAATGTCTTTTCGCGAAATGACGTTAATTTTGGCATTCCATTCGGAATATACTGGAAACAACTGATTCAGTCTGGAAACCTGTTCTGGTGTTAACCGGGAAAAATATTTCAGAATTATGTCCATTTTCAATCAATCTTCATTTCCCATTTCCGTATTTTCAATGAGTTTAAAAAGCATCTCACGTGCGCGAAACAACTGAGCTTTTACAGTTCCCAGAGGAATATCAAGCTCTTTGGCTATTTCTTCGTATGAAAACTCACGAAAATACCTTAATTCCACAAGTTTGCGGTAACGTGGTTTTAGTTTTCGCACAATATTGTGAAGCAGAATCGCTTTTTGTTGCCTGATAAGTTTTTCTTCAGGATTCAGCTCTTTTGATTTTAACCTGATAACTTCACTGTTTTCGGAAGAATCACCGTTATTTTCAAGTGCAATATAAGTTCCTTTTTTCCTTCGTAAAAAATCAATGCAATTGTTGGACGCAATTTTAAAAAGCCAGGTACTGAATGCGTATGTGGGTGAGTACTGATGCAGGTTTCTGAAAGCCTTGCCAAATGCTTCGAGGGTTAAATCTTCAGCATCGTTGCGGTTATTAACCATTTTCAGCAACATAAAATAGATGGCATCTTTGTACCTTGCCAGCAGCCGGGTGAAGGCTTTCTCATCACCTTCCAGCGCTTTTTGCACCAGTTCATAATCCTGACGGGCCTTATCCGATAAGTTTACTTTTTTCCTTTCCATTTTTCCTTTTGGCCACGATTGTAAAACAGCAGAAGTTAAAATACCTTCAAAGCCGGCAAAAACAAACCAACTAATAACGAAGGTAAGAATATTTTACGTCTGGCCAAACGATGAAGTATTTTTTTTATGATAACTGAACAACTAATTGTAAAAATCAGATAACCAGCTACAAATATAACCAACAATTAGAATTTATTAACAGGTTGGTCATCATGAAATTCCCTTTCAATTCGAGTTATTTGGCTATATTTGCGCCCTGAAAAACGGGTAATGAAATTCAAATTAACTGCAACAGAAAACGGAACACAGGCCAGGGCAGGTATTCTTTCTACCGGCCACGGACAAATTGAAACGCCGATTTTTATGCCGGTAGGAACAGCAGGATCGGTAAAAGGGATTCATGCCCGCGATTTGAAAGAAGACATTCAGGCTCAGATAATTTTAGGAAACACTTATCACCTTTACCTGCGTCCGGGAATTTCAGTAATTGAAACAGCCGGCGGATTGCATAAATTCAACCGCTGGGATGGCCCAATTTTAACCGACAGTGGCGGATACCAGGTTTTCTCGCTGGGCGATATCAGAAAGCTGAGTGAAGAAGGAGCCCGTTTTCAGTCACACATCAACGGTTCTTACCATCTTTTTACACCCGAAAATGTTATCGACATTCAGCGTTCAATTGGCGCTGACATTATAATGGCTTTTGATGAATGTACTCCAGGCGATGCTGATTTTAACTATGCAAAAAAATCGCTGGAATTAACGCAACGCTGGCTTGACCGTTGTTTCAGGCAATTCGAAAAAACCGAACCGAAATACGGGTATTCGCAATCACTTTTCCCCATTGTTCAGGGAAATACGTTTCCCCAATTACGTAAACAAGCTGCCGAACATGTAAAAACTTTTAATGCCGACGGTTATGCGATTGGCGGTTTATCGGTTGGCGAACCTGAAAATGTGATGTACGAAATGACCGAAGTGGTTAACGCTGAATTACCTGAAAATAAACCACGTTACCTGATGGGAGTGGGAACGCCGGTAAATATTCTGGAATCGATTGACCGGGGAGTGGATATGTTCGATTGCGTAATGCCAACCCGAAACGGCAGAAACGGAATGCTTTTTACCGCGAAAGGAGTGATTAATATCCGAAATAAAAAGTGGGAAAACGACCATTCGCCAATCGATGAAAACGGAAATTCTTTTGTTGATTTTTACTCCAAAGCGTACCTCAGGCATTTAATAATTTCAAACGAAATGCTTGGCGCACAAATTGCAAGTCAGCACAACCTGGCCTTTTATTTGTGGCTGGTAAAAACAGCCAGACAGAAAATAACAGAAGGAAATTTCAAAAGCTGGAAAGACGAAATGGTTCAACAACTTAAAAGCAGGTTATAAGTTAAAAATGAAGTTCTATAAAACCATAGATATTTATATAACGCAAAAATTCCTGGGGACATTTTTCTATGCCATTGCACTCATACTTAGCATTGCGGTGGTGTTCGACATGTCGGAAAACCTGGATGAATTTTTATCGAAAGATATTACATGGGGAACTATTATTTCTGAATATTACCTGAACTTTATTCCTTATTTTGCCAACCTTTTCAGTCCGCTGTTCACCTTTATAGCGGTAATTTATTTTACATCGAAAATGGCCTACAACACCGAAATTATTGCCATTTTAAGCAGCGGCGTTTCTTACGCGAGGCTCATGCGGCCATACATTGTTTCTGCCTTTGTGCTGGCCACATTTTCATTCGCACTTGGAAATTACGTGATACCACCTGCCAACGAAACCATGAACCAATTCAGACAATTTTATATTGACAACAATCCACAGGTTGTTTCCAATGAAATAAATATTCACCGGCAGATTGAGCCAGGCGTATTTATTTACATGCGACGGTTTAATGCCAGCAATGTTGGCGATCGTTTTACACTCGAAAAATTTGACGGTGCCGAACTTGTGGAGAAACTCACTGCTGATAATATTCGCTGGGATGAAGAATCAGGTAAATGGATTTTAAACAACTGGTGGAAAAGGAAAATATACGACACGCACGAAGAATTTGAAAGAGGATACAGGCTGGACACCATTTTAAACATGACCCCCGAAGATTACAAGGTGGTTAAAAACCAAATGGAAAATTACACCACGCCTGAACTGAAAAAAGAAATTTCGTTGATGAAAATGCGGGGAGTAAACACCGTTGAATGGGAAATTGAGCGACACAAAAGGGTTGCAGGCCCCTTTTCAGCTTTTATATTAACCATAATAGGCGCCGGCCTTGCATCGCGAAAAATTAAAGGTGGGCTTGGTCTCCACCTCGGACTAGGCTTGCTGCTTAGTTTTTCTTACATTCTTTTTATGCAAATTTCAACCGTGTTTGCAGTAAGTGGAAATGCCCCGCCACTTCTGGCAGTTTGGATACCCAATCTTGGGTACAGCCTGATTGCATTCTTTGTTTTCAGGTGGGCAGCCAGGTAATATAAAAAGCAATTCCTTCCACCATTCAAACAAAAAATATAATTATTCGACTGGATTGTATCAATCTCCCTTAAATTACGTACCTCAAATTGTGATTTATGGTTGCAGAGGGAAAAAATTTATAATTTTGCCCGGATTCTTAAAATCAAAAAGCCCTTCAATGAAGGGGATTTATTAATTAAAAATAGTTTTATGTCATTAAGAAGCAACGTTCTTGACCTTCGCAAAAGAAAAAGGGAGGTTCAAAAAGGTGGCGGCGACAAAGCCATAGAAAAACAGGCAAAAATGGGTAAACTCACTGCCCGTGAACGTATCCTTGCCCTTTTAGATAAAAATTCATTTCACGAATACGATCTGTTTGTGGAGCACAGTGCCAAAGACTTTGGCATGGACACCAAAGTGCTGCACGGCGATGGTGTAATCATTGGAACAGGAACCATTTACAGCAAACCTATATGTATTTTCGCGCAAGATTTTACAGTAGCTGGTGGTTCGCTTGGATTAATGCACGCCCGTAAAATTACTAAAATAATGGACCATGCTCTGAAAATGAGGGTACCACTTATTGGAATCAATGATTCTGGAGGTGCCCGTATTCAGGAAGGGGTAAATTCATTGGCCGGTTATGGTGAAATTTTCTTCCGCAACACGCTGGCTTCAGGTGTAATTCCGCAAATTTCTGTAATCCTCGGCCCCTGCGCTGGTGGAGCAGTATATTCACCTGCCCTAACCGACTTTGTGTTTGTGGTTGAAAACATTTCTAAAATGTTTATTACCGGACCAAGTGTTATTAAGTCGGTTTTGGGTGAAGAAATTTCGATGGAAGAGCTGGGCGGTGCACGGGTTCATGCTGAACTTACCGGAAATGCCCACTTTTTTGCTACCAGCGAACTGGAATGTTTCGAACAAATTAAAAAACTAATCAGCTACATTCCCCGCAACAATGACAGGAAAGCAATGCCATTCCCGCCCAAACCACCCAAAAAAGGGAAAAAAATTGAAGACATTGTGCCGGGAGATCCGCGGATTCCTTACGATATGCGCGATATCATAAAAACCATTACCGACAGTTCAGAATTTTTTGAAGTAATGGAGTACTTTGCACCAAATATTATTATTGGTTTTGGCCGAATGGAAGGTGAAACCGTTGGGTTCGTTGCCAATCAACCCATGGTTTTGGCGGGTGTACTCGATACCGACAGTTCTGACAAAGCAGCCCGTTTTATCCGCTATTGCGATGCATTTAACATTCCGATTGTTACCCTGGAAGACTTGCCGGGATACTTGCCGGGAGTAGATCAGGAACATGCCGGTGTAATCCGCCATGGCGCAAAAATTTTGTATGCGTACAGCGAAGCAACCGTTCCAAAAGTTACTGTTATTCTCAGAAAAGCTTACGGAGGCGGGTACATTGCTATGAATTCCCGTCACTTGAGGGCCGACTTTGTATTTGCCTGGCCAACTGCCGAAATTGCCGTAATGGGCCCGGAAGGTGCTGCCAATATTGTTTTCCGTAAAGAAATTTCTGAGGCTGAAAATCCTGAAGAAGTGCG
>NZ_JAWLCI010000108.1:0-6492 GCF_041687215.1 Mariniphaga sp. | reverse complement strand
GCAAGGCGATGCACATATTTCGGGCGGATGGGGATTTCATAGTGTGAATGCTATGGTGAAACACTGGCCGGGAGGTGGTCCCGAAGAGGGAGGCCGCGATGGCCATTTTGGTTACGGCGCTTATGCCGTTTACCCGGGGAACCGGCTGCAGGACCATCTGAGACCCTTTACCGAAGGAGCTTTTAAGCTGGATGGCCCCACAGGAATGGCTTCGGCGGTGATGCCATACTACACCATTTCGTGGAACATCGATACGGTTTACGGTGAAAACTTGGGAAATGCATTCAGTAAATACATCATAGAGGATTTGTTGCGCGGAAAATACGGTTATGATGGCGTTTTGTGCACCGACTGGGGTATTACAGGTGATGCAGCTAATGTGCATGAGTTCCGCGGGAAAAGCTGGGGAGTGGAAGAATTGTCGGTGGCCGAACGCCATTACAAAGCGCTGATGGCGAGTATGGACCAGTTTGGTGGAAACAACGACATGGGACCTGTACTGGAGGCTTACCAAATGGGTGTGGAAGAGCACGGTGAAGAATTTATGCGCCGGCGGTTTGAAACATCGGCTGTGCGGTTGCTGCGAAATATTTTCCGCACGGGGTTGTTTGAAAATCCGTACCTCGATGTGGCCGAAACCGAAGAGCTGGTGGGCAATCCTGAATTTATGAAAGCCGGTTACGAAGCACAGTTGCGTTCGGTAGTGATGCTTAAAAACAAGGAAAATACACTCCCGTTGCAAAAACAGTTGAAAGTGTATGTTCCTCAAAAATATCATCCGGCGGCTACCAACTGGTTCGGACAGCAAACGCCGGAACGTTGGGAAGACGCTGCCAGCCGGGAAATGATTGAAAAATATTTTGATTGGGTGGAAACTCCTGAAAAGGCTGATGTGGCGCTGGTTTTTATGGACAGTCCGCAGGGAGGAACAGGTTATTTGCTGGAGGATTTGGAAAATGGCGGGAATGGTTATGTACCCATTAACCTTCAATATGAATCATACGTGGCTACTCATGCCCGCGAAGTGAGCCTGGCCGGCGGAAGTCCGTTCGAGGATTTTACCAACCGTTCCTACAAAGGGAAAACCGGTACCACCGCCAACAGTTACGACCTGAAAATGGTAAACGAAACCAAAGCCAGAATAGGAGCCAAACCGGTGATTGCCATTATTGATGTTTCCAATCCGATGGTGATGGCGGAGTTTGAAGAAAATGCCGATGCCATTCTGGTACATTTCGGGGTGAGCGACCAGGCGGTACTTGATATTTTAACCGGAGCATCCGAACCATCGGCATTGCTGCCGTTCCAAATGCCGGCCAGCATGCAAACTGTGGATGAACAGTTTGAAGACACACCGCGCGACATGGAACCCTATGTCGACTCCGAAGGAAATAGCTATGATTTTGCATTCGGACTGAACTGGCAGGGCGTGATTGAGGACGAAAGGGTGGAGAAGTTTAGGTGAATTAAGATTTAACCCAGGAAGCTGGCTGCATGCATACTAGTTACATTTGCCGCCAATTGGTGGAATTTATTGTCATTCGACAGGAGAAATCCGTGCAATAAAGGTTTATCAAGAATTGTTTCGAGGTCCATAAGGTGCTTGGCATCCAGTTTCCTTATTTTTTCACCCAGTTTTATTTCGAATGCTAAATATCCCTCAGGCAATTCAATCAGCAAATCAACCTCTTTTCCATCGTGTGTGCGAAGGTGATAAAATGAAACCTGTGCATTTATTGATTTTGCCTGTTTGTAAAGCTCAGCAACAACCAAACTCTCAAATTCAGGACCAGTTAAACCACCTTTTTTTTGTAAAATAGCCTGCACAATTCCGTTATCTAAAAAGTGAATTTTAGGTGTTTTTACCAGACGTTTGGTCTTGTTTCGTGACCACGCCTGTAAAAGGATGGCCTGATAACTTAGCTCAAAATAGTGGATATACCGTTGAACTGTTTTTGCTGTTATGCCTGTTTGAGCGGCCATAGATGAAGCATTCAGCAAAGTAGCGGTATTTAGCGCCAGAAAACGCTGAAGTTTTATAATTGGTTCCAAATCCCGAAATGATGCCAAATCCCTGATGTCCCGTTCAAGATAGGTTTTTACATAGTTTTGTAACCAGTCATACTTCTCTTCATCATCCAGTTCGCTATCTGAAACTGCCGGATATCCGCCAAATTTCTGGTAAAAGTCCCATGCCTGTTTCTTTTTTGTGTAGTCCTCATCCAACAGAAAGGAGGAAGGTGGTTTAATTTCACTGATGTTGTTTTTTAATATTTGCTGAAAAAAAGAATCCTGAACCGGTTCATCCCAATTTTTTGTAATCATTTCCGGCAAGGTAAGTGGAAACAGTTCGAAAATGGAACATCTGCCGGCCAGGCTTTCTTTTACCTTTTCGAGGAGTAGAAACTGACTCGAACCGAGTAAAACATACCTTGGTTCAATGTATTGATCATACACTGATTTAATGCTTTCTATTAATTTGGGTTCCTTTTGCACCTCGTCTAAAACTGCAAGAGGATAATGGCTTACCCACTCACCCGCAGTAAGCGCTGCGTACTGGCTTCTCATTACAGGGTCTTCAATGGAGACATACTTGTATTCAGGAAATAATCTGCGGGAAAGGGTCGTTTTTCCGGTTTGTCTTGCACCAGTGAACACGATTATCCTTCCTGTTTTAGAATGCTTCCTTTTTTCAATCAGTGTCCCAATTTTTCTGTTTTTCATTTTATAAGAAATAAATATAGGCGTAAATTTAGGAATTAAATTCCTGAAATTACGCCTATATTAGAGTTTTTATTCGTGATTTTGTGGGTTTATTCAAATATATTTTCTTCCCACTTCTCCGTGTAATCAGTATTTTCTTCTTTCAGCAACGCAGCAAAAGTCAGTAACGATTTGCGGGCATCTCCCAGTGGGTAGTAAAAGGCATCCCAGTTTTCGCTGTCTTCGCCGTCGTGGTTGGGAATCACATACTGAAAATGGTATGCATCCTGCAGTTCGCGGAAAGCGCTGCCTGCCCGTTTTTCAATGTTCTCCAGGTCTTTGAGCGACAGTTCTCCCTTTTGTTTGCGGGTACGGCGTAGCAGTTTACGGCGTTGCACATCGGTAATCAACTCAGGCAGCGAAACGGCAGGATGAGCCGATTTTAAATACCGGATTTCCTCTTTGGAAACCGGCGACATAAAAACGCTTAGCCGGTTGATTCCTTCCAGGGCCTGATGTGTTTGCAAAACCCTACCCACAAAAGGGTTTCCTTCAAAAAGCACGTCGCCTTTTTCCAGGTTTTCTTTTAATTCCTGCAAATCGAGCGCCTGCAAATCGCCGCGCACATCCATCACTACAAAATGGTCGTGTTCTTTCAGCTTTTCAATTTCTGCACGCGGACGAAAATGGTAATCCACACCGTTGGTTTCACCCGGACGGGCAGCCCGACTGTTATACAAAACCAGAGGTTGCATTTGACTGTGCAATTCAGGATAAAACCTTGCCAGCGCCTTGGCAAGCGGGCTTTTGCCCACACATGAGGGACCGGAGAAAATAATTAAACGGTGTTTATAATCGTTCATTTTTTTGATTTTGATGTTTTTTATTAAATCCCCGAATCTTTCCTTCGGATTTTGATATTCATGGCGCCGCGTATTGGTTTTTCGGCCACCAGAATTAAGTAACCGCCACCCCCGGCACCCGCAAGTTTCCATGCAAGCGCTTCGTGTTTGTAACTGTCAATTACCTTTTCAATTTCCGGGTTCATCATGGAAGGGAACAATGTGGTTTGAGCGTTAAATGAATCGAGATAGGCAGTTGCAAATGATTTAAGGTCTTTTTTCAGGATCGCATCCCATGCCTGTTCTGCTGCAACGGCAAGCCTTTTTACATTTTCGGTGTTGATGTTGGTGTTTCCAAGCAAATCGAGACCCTGAGGACGTGGCCAGAGCAATACCATGTAAATATGTTCTTCAAGCCAGTCGAGAATATTGTCGTCGTGCACCGATTCAATTTTTAACGGCCAGAAGGCATTATCGTAATAATGCCTTACCAACCCGGGCATGCAAATACCAATGGAATCCTGCGCGCCGGATATGATTTGCGACCCAGGATTGTTTTCAAATTTAAACAGCATTTCAGCCAACTTTTCTGGTTTATCCAATGGCAAAGTGTGAGGCCATATTTTTTTTGCAGCATTGCGTGTTGATGTGCTCATTCCGCACCTTTCGTTGTATTCTATAATAGGCTCCAGCGAGAGTGTGATGGCCCAGCCTGGGTGAAATTTCGACACATAGGGCTGGTCTATCCAGGTGCCCGCAAGATCAATACGGTAGGGGAGTATGCATACGCCCGAACTTCGTATTGAGGTAGTGGAGCGTGGCGGCAAACCGGCGTCAGGAATGCGTTCCAACACTTTCAGCTCAATGCCCATTTCTTCGCAAAGTAATTTTTTTGCCGGGGAATAGCCATCTTCATTCACCACAAAAATATCGGGTTGAAGACGTTGCAAATCGGTTTCAAAATCCATGATACCGCTTCCTGAATTCACGAACGCATCTTTCACGTGGCGAACAGCTTTTACCATATAAAGCCTTTCCTGTTCACTGTTTACTGTTGGGCGGCCTTTTAGCTCTTCAATGGTTTTATCTGAACCTAATCCCACATATACATCGCCATATTGCGAAGCTTCCTTAAAGAATGCTACGTGTCCGCTGTGCAGCAGATCGAAGCAGCCGGAAACAAATACTTTTTTGTCAGTCATTTTGTGTTTTTTGAAATCGAAAACCTGTTTGAATCAATAAAAAGTCTAAAATACAAAATGGAATGAATAAATGACCGGAGTAAGTAACTTTTTAGTTTAAATTCATCAGGTTTTACTGGTATTTTTTTTCGATTGTTTTGAAGTTGGGATTTAAACAACATGGCTTAGTCTGGTTTATTTTTTTGTGAAATTTTTATTTCTCCTCAGGTTTCAGCCAGTGTTTTTCATAAGAATTTGGAATTTCTAAATGTGAGAGATTTTAATTTTCTGGGAAAACTACAATTCAACTTTTGCTGAGTGAAAAGGCCCGTCCGGCTTTGAAAGCTTCAATATTCATTTCCACAATTTTATCGCCTTTGGTTTTGAAAATGGTTTTTATGCCTTTGACGATGATTTCCTCGTTAATTGCAATAAATGGCGAGGCGGCGCCCAGCATCACCATGTTGGAGGCTTTTGGATTGCCGGTTTCTTTGGCAATCTGGTCGGCATCGATGCGGATGATGTTGATTTTTTTACTGAGTTCATCAAAGGTTTTTTCCAACTGCGGGTAGTTGGGAATATTTACAAACTCGGCCGTGTTGGTTACCAGGCTTCCCTGTGGCGAAAGATATGGCAGGTAGCGCAACGATTCCATGGGTTCAACCGACAGAATGAGGTCGGCGCTGCCCAGAGGAATTAAGTCGGAATAAATGGGGTGGTCGGCAATGCGTAGGTGCGACACCACAGCGCCCCCGCGCTGGCTCATGCCATGCGTTTCGGCCTGTTTCAGGTAGTAATTTTCGTTTAGGGCGGCGGCGCCCAGAGAAGCGGCAATGGAAAGAATTCCCTGTCCGCCCACGCCTGCCAGTATAATGTCTGTCTTCATGTTATGCCTGTTTTTTTGCTTTGTTCAACTTCTTCATTTTTGTAACGCGTTGCACACATTCCCTGCGCCCGATAATCACCGAAACACCTTCAAATGCCATTTCTTCGCGAATGATTCTCACGATTTTTTCGTGGTTCTTTTTCAGCGGCACAAACAGCCGGATGTGCTCCGGGGCAACGCCCACCCCTTCGCAGATTTTTTCTATCCGTCCTTTGGCCGACGAATCCTGTCCGCCGGTCATGGCCACGGTTTCGTTATCTACAATCAGGATGTTCACATTCGATTTTTCAATCACACAGTCGAGCAGCCCGGTAATTCCGGAATGGGTGAATGTGGAATCGCCAATCACGGCAAATACAGGAGTCAGTCCGGCATCGGCAGCGCCTTTGGCCATGGTGATGGATGCGCCCATATCCACGCAGGTGTTGATGGTGTTGTATGGCGGCAGCGCTCCCAGCGTGTAACAGCCGATGTCGGAGAAAACACGCCCGTTGCCCACTTCGGCAAGTACTTCGTTTAAGGCTTCGTAAGTGTCCTGGTGGCCGCAGCCTGCACACAGTGACGGTGGCCGGCCAACCAGCGTATCCGGCATTTGCAGCGGTTCTTCCAGCTCTTTGCCCAATGCTTTGGCCAGGTGGTCAGGATTCAGTTCGCCCCGGCGTGGAAGCGCTCCGTTCAACCTGCCGGAAACCTTGGTTCCTTTCCCGAAAAAGTCGGTGAGCAACTCTTCCACCAGCGGGTAACCTTCCTCCACCACCAGCAGTTCGTCGCACTCTTTTTCCAGTTTCAGCAACAATTTTTTGGGAACCGGGTACTGCGTTATTTTTACCACCGGATACGGGCAGTTGCCTTTCGGATAGTTTTCCATCAGGTAGTTGTA
>NZ_JAWLCI010000107.1:0-7068 GCF_041687215.1 Mariniphaga sp. | reverse complement strand
GTGGGCCCACCTGGGCTTGAACCAGGGACCCCCTGATTATGAGTCAGGTGCTCTAACCAACTGAGCTATAGGCCCGAAATATCTGTTATAAAGGATATTCTATTTCAAATTATCAGGTTGTTTTATAGATTCCCTGATTATGAGTCATCCGCCCGCTGGCGGAAACTGAGCCCTGTCCGACTACCGGCGGATATAGGCCCGAAAAGTTTCGAGTTTAATGTTTAAAGTTCAATGTGGTGCAACAAAACATCAAGCTGCGAATTTCGGAGTGCAAGTTTACAACTTTGTACGAAAATACACAAGCAGAAAATGAAATAAAAAAGAGGAAAAACCTTTGTCTTTCCTCTTTTTTGTGGTGCCACCTGGAATCGAACCAGGGACACACGGATTTTCAGTCCGTTGCTCTACCAACTGAGCTATGGCACCTTTCGGTTTGTTGCTCTACCTCCCTATAGCAATTGGGATGAGCAACGGCACCCCTTTATTTTGGTGTTGCAAAAGTAAGCATTTTTTTAAATTCACAAAGAAATTTCAAATCAAAGTCAATCCTCACAAAAAAAATTAAGGGAAGTTTTGTTTGTTTGAGTTGCGCCTTTCTTTTACTACTTTTGCAGCCTTATAATTTTTTTAATGGTTGAAACTGATTTTCTGATATATACATTGCCAAATGGTATCCGGCTGATTCACAAATATGCTGATTCACCGGTAGGACATTTGGGTATCCTTATCAATACCGGCTCGCGCGACGAAGAACCTGATGAACACGGTTTGGCACATTTCATTGAACATTCGGTTTTTAAAGGGACAAAAAAACGAAAAGCGTTTCATATTTTAAGCCGTATTGAAGATGTGGGCGGGGAATTGAATGCCTACACCACGAAGGAAGAAACCACGCTTTACAGTACTTTTTTAGCAGAGTTTTACGAGCGTACTGCCGAAATGCTTAGTGACATTTTGTTTAACAGTACATATCCTGAAAAGGAATTAAAACGCGAAAAAGAGGTGGTTCTCGAAGAAATCAATTCATATAAAGATTCACCTTCGGAATTGATTTTTGATGAGTTTGAAGAACTGATTTACGACGGCCATCCAATCGCACGAAACATTCTTGGGAATCCGGTGAACCTGATCTCTTTTAACCGGGAATCCATTTTGCGGTTTATCGGCAATAACTACCATACCGACCAAATGGTTATTTCTTCGGTTGGGAAAATTGATTTTGGAACGTTAATCAAACTCACTGAAAAATATTTTGGACAGGCTGAAACCAAGCTTCGGCAGAATAGTCGCAAAATATTCGATAATTACATTCCTGGTAATCTTCTGGTTGAAAAAGACACATTTCAGTCGCACTGTATGATAGGAAACCTTGCATTTGATGTGATGCACCCCAGACGAATTGCAATGGTTTTACTGAACAATATCATTGGTGGCCAGGCCATGAACTCGCGGCTGAACATGGCTCTGCGCGAACGTAAGGGAATGGCTTACAATATTGAATCGGGTTACACTGCATATACCGACACGGGTTTGTTTAATGTTTATTTTGGTACTGACCATGAAAACCTTGAAAAGGCAATTGGACTTGTTTTAAAAGAATTTAAACTGTTGCGCGAGAAAAAGCTTGGTGTGCTTCAATTAAGCAAAGCACAAAAACAGTTGATGGGCCAAATTGCTATTTCCACCGAAAACCGGGAGGATTTAATGCTAACCATCGGGAAAAGTTACCTTCTTTTTAATAAGGTTGATACAATTCAAACCATTTTTAGAAAAATTGAAGCCATTACACCGCTCGATTTGCTGGAAGTGGCCAACGAGGTGCTTAACGAAAGCCAGATGAGCAGGCTGGTTTATAAATAAGTTGAATGCTTAATTTTCAGAAGCAAAAAGAAGTGAAAAAAGAAAGGGACATAGAAAGGTACATTTTGGAACATATCGGTTCTGAGGACCCGGTTTTACAAGAGCTTGATCGCGAAACGCACATGAAAGTGCTTGGCGCCCGAATGTTGTCAGGTCATTTGCAGGGGCAAGTGCTTACTTTGTTTTCTAAAATGATTCAGCCTGAACGAATTCTGGAGATTGGAACATTTACCGGCTATTCAGCCATTTGTCTGGCCAAAGGATTGCCGGAAAACGGAAAACTCATAACCATTGAACTGGACGACGAGTTGGAAGATTTGGCACAGAAATACTTTGTAAAAGCTGGTTTAAAACAAAAAATCATTCAATTAATTGGCCCGGCACTTGAAATTATTCCGTCGCTTTCAGAAACATTCGACCTTGTATTCCTGGATGCCGATAAAAGTGAATATGTGGAGTATTACAACCTTATTTTTGATAATGTGCGTAAAGGCGGCTGCATAATAGCCGACAACACGCTTTGGAGCGGCAAAGTATTGGAAAAACCAGCACCGGATGACCACCAGACCCTTGGAATTATAGCCTTTAATGAAATGATAAAAAACGATTCCCGCGTGGAAAAAGTCATTTTGCCTTTGCGTGACGGAATTACTATTATCCGAAAAAAATAAAAGCTGCCCATTCCGAACAGCTTTATTCTGATTCTTATTCTTGTGCTCAAAGTTTTATTTCATTGCAGCCTTCAGTCCTTCGGTGGTGGTGTAATATTTTACAATCATATTAGGCACTTCCCACTCAGGCATTTTTCCCTGGGCAAGAAACCCCAGGTATTTTTCGGCAACCTGGCCGAAATGTGCTTCGTGACCTACTTTAAATTTTTCCGGAATGTTAGTCATCCAAAGGTTTTCATCCAGTTTTTTCAACTCAAGTCCCGGATATTTTGAAGATAAATCCTGTACAGCATTGTAAAGATATCCGGCAAATTCTTTCAAATCCACATCGGGAAGTGGTTGAATATAAAGCTGGGGTTTATAGCCTTCTTCTTCGCCCTGTTTTATGGTAAGGTTACATTTTGTTCCACGCATTATTGAATAGTGCGTGTCGCCGGTTCCTTCGGGCGCCTCAAAATTCCAGATTACCGATGCTTTGGCATGGATGCCTTTCAGCTTGTAATTGATTTCGCCGTTGCTGTAAACTTTTAAAGTTCCGTCTTCCACATCTTTCTGAAGGTAATCCGGGTATTCATCAAGTTGGGTACTTTTTTTGAACATTTCAGGTGTGAGGTCGGTGGTCCAGCGGGTGGCCGAAACAATTTCAACATCCTCCTTTTTTAATGTTACTTCAGGAAACGCTTCCCACTGAATGAGGTCAACCAGGTGCGTGGTCACATCCACAATTCCTTCGCCTTGTTGTTCCACATCGAAAAACCAGGCCGGACGTACCAGCGGATTTCCCGACACATATTTGAAAAAGTGGTGTACACTTTCTTTGGTAATAGCCGGTTCTTCCTCAGTTCCCACTTGCAGGGTGCCAAAAACTTCAGGAATCATCGACAGTTCGCGCTGAATCATGGTAGTAATTTCGTAGCGTTCGGTCATAATATCGTATAACATGACCCCTTTTTCTTCGGCCACTTTAAACGCCTGTTCCAGCATGGGAAATTCTTCAGGAGTAATTACCATGGGTTTGTCAGCCAAAACATTGATTCCGGCTTCCACCGTTTCCAGAATATATTCTGTTTTTTTTGCATTGTTTCCGGCAGTAACCATCACGTTCCCTGGTTTTTCGGCCAGCATTTTTTCGAAGAAATCCGGGCCTGTGTAAATTTCGGTTTTCCACGAAGTAGGATTATCTGCACGATTGTTAAAACTTTCAATCAGGTTCAGGTGTGCCTGCAGTTCGGGTCCTTCCGGCGCATAAATATGCACCACAGGATCAACCTGATCGAACATGGTTTTTTGCACGAGTGCAGCATGAAAATGGCCGGGGTCGAGGGTCATCAGTTTTACTTCTCCTTTAGCTCCTGTAAACATAGTTTTTGATTCCTGGGTTTCTGACTTCTGGCCTCCACCCGTACATGCCCAAAGCAGAACAGTGAAAACCAGCATAAAAAATGATATTCTTCTCATTATTTGGTAATTTTTAAGTTTTTTCCGTTAACGCACACAGTATGCAAATTTATAATTTTAATTGAATTTTATGGCTCTGAATTTTGATTTATTCAATTGAACTATTCGTTATCAATGAAATATTTGATACTTGTATCGTAATCGGTGTAATGAATGTATTTTTTATTTTCCATCCAAAGCACAACGGTTTTGGCGTTTTCTGGTAAATAGCGCGGAACATACGGCCGCACATTATCGTAATCTGAATTATTTGTAATTGAGGTAATTGCCCATGTGCTGCCACCATCTGCAGTTTCGTGTTTTTCAATTTCGAAAATGCCATTTACCTCACGCGAAAGGTAAACTAAGTTTGGACTTTCAGGATGAAGCGTCATATTTCCCATGTAATACGATTCGCGTTCTTCTTTTTCGGGTTGAGTTTGAGGAAACCATTTTCCGGCTTTGCAAATTTCATAATTTTCCCAATTGTTTTCTTCCACATTGAAGTGTGCGTAATGGTAGCGGTGATCGGTTTTTTCGGGGTGTCTGGAATACAAAATATACGGAACATTATTTATTACAACAATGTCTGCAATCCATGCTCGTCCTGAATTTTCTGACGGTTTGTAAACCAGTGAAGCGTCCCGTGGTGAGAAAGGTAATTGTTCAAGAGAACAAATTTTTGTTCCATCGGCCCGCCAAAAAGAGCCGTTTTCGTAGTAGCAATAATAAACTGAATTTTGGGGTTCCACTTCCGGATGCCCGTCCGTAAAAACCATGTGTATTTTTGATTTGCCGTCGGAATAATATTTTACGTAAGGCCTGTTGTTGGGGTTAAATGGTTCGCTGCTAATTATCACATACTGCTCGTTCCATGTTTGGCCGTTATCAGCGGAAATAATCATGTTAGGTTTAAATCCTATCCAACGGCCAAAAACAAATAGTTTGTTGTTTTCTTCTTTTAAAACATAGGGATTTGCATAAGTGTAAGTTTCGCGTGGAAATTTTTCCAGGAGTTCTTCTGTTTTGGGAAGATAAATTACATTTTCGCCAAAAGATTGCACATCGGAACCATTTGAAGTTTGATTGGATATCACCCCTTTTTTGGTGGAATGCCAGGCAAACATGGTAAATACATTTCCATCGGGAAAAACTGTGAAGGCAGGATTATCGTGGTCATCAATTTCGAGTTGCGGATAAATAGTGTTGAACTTTTTTTCACCCGAGTTCAGGTCAAGCGAAGCCACTTCAACCGAACCATCTTTTTTAACCCAACCTGTAATAATCAGGTTTTCGCCGTAATAAATAGCACGCGGATCGGAAAACCAGCACCAGGCTCCGTCATCCGAAAACGTTTGGATTATCTCAGAATTTGGGGTTTTGGTTTGCCCGTTGGGAAAAGTGTTTGCTTGTCCGAAGATTTTTAATCCGGCAATAATCAGTAAACAAGCGACAAGAATTATTGATTTGTTCATTATTGTACCTTACGTTAGTGGTCGAAATTTAAAAAGAAAACCCAACAAACCAGGAACTCAATATATAATTCCGGGCTGTTGGGTTTATTTCATGAAATAGAAGTTGATTTACCACTTCACATAATTGGTTCCGTAAGGATACCTTTGTGGCCGACTCAGCATGGAATTTGCCAGGTCGTTGTTTATAAATTTTTCCGCTTTCGGATTCCATTGTAAAATGCCCGGAACTTTCATGGCAATGTGGCTGATGAGGCAAACAGTGCAGGCACGGTGTCCAATTTCAACGGGTGAAATGGGTTGTTTGCGCGACTGGATGCAGTCGAGCCAGTTACCGTGTTGCTCTTCACTTACATAAAGATGGATTTCATTTTCCCCGATTTTCGATTTCAGGATTTCGGGATCGCTCGCATCGAGTGCTTTAGTGCTTCCTTCGGGAATAGGATCGCTTTCAGTTGCACGGTAAGGCCCACGGGTTACAAAAATCCAGCCGTCGGTTCCTTCGTAGCGAATACCGTTTGGATAACCGCCGCTGGTGAAAACCGTAATTCCGTTTTCGTATTCGTGTTTTACCATAAAGTCGCCATGTACATTCCAGCTTCCTGATTTTGGGAATTCGGCAATGGATTCCACTGAGATTGGGCCTGTGTATTCTGTATCCATTCCCCAGGCTGCCGAATCGTAGTGGTGTTGCCCCCAGCCGGTAATCATTCCGGCGCCGTAGTTTTCATGCCTGAGCCAGCCGGGTCTTCCGTAATCTTCCTGCGGATGCACCAGCTTTTCGGTGTAAGATACTTCAGGTGTGGGACCAAGCCACATACTGAAATTAAGGTTTTTGGGAACGGGCATTTCCGGGAAAACAGGTCCGGGCGGGTCGCCGGGCAACCCGATTTTAACTGTGTGCAGTTTACCAATCCTTCCGTTGCGAACCAGTTCGGCAGCCCTTCTGAATTGTGCTGAAGAACGCTGCTGGGTGCCAATCTGCAGAATTACACCCTGCCGGTTTACGATGTCACTCATCAGCCTTCCTTCTTCAACTGTAAGTGAGTTGGGTTTTTGCAGATAGATATCTTTTCCTGCCAGAGCTGCTTCCATGGCCGGCTGGGCGTGCCAGTGGTCGGGTGTGCTGATGATAACAGCATCGATGTCTTTGTTCAGCAACATTTCTTTGTAATCGCTGTACATTTTTACATCCACTGCATTGTTGTTTCCGGTTTTTTTGTTGTAGTAATCTTCTGTCAGCTTTTTGCCATCTTCCATTCGCTTGCTGTCCACATCCGAAACAGCCATCAAACGGGCAATATCGTATTGCCAAACACCGGGCATGTCATGGTCGCGGGCAATTCTTCCACAACCAATCTGGCCGATGTTGATTTTGTTACTTGGTGCGTTTTTCCCAAAAACCGACGAGGGAACAATGGTTGGGATGACCATGGCGCCGGCAGCCGTGGCTGCTGTGTTTTTTAGAAAGTTTCTTCTTTTCATTTTTATTATAATTTAATTAATCTTTATTTTCTTTTCGGGCACGAAGCACGAAGCACGAAGCACGAAGTTCAAGAGCAAATTGTTTTTATTAAATTTTGTTCCTGAAAGAAATCAGCATATTCATCAGGTTGAAACAAAATTTA
>NZ_JAWLCI010000106.1:0-7329 GCF_041687215.1 Mariniphaga sp. | reverse complement strand
CCATCTTTTCAGCAAATGACTTCAGCTTTTTTCCGATTTTTTTTTCTTCCAAATCTTCCAGCTTATCTTCCAAATCCTCCAGTTTATCTTCCAAAAAATCTTCGGCTTTTTCAAAAAAATCTTCGGCTTTTTGATAAGCATTACTTCCTTTTACCTTATCGGCAATGTCCCTTGCTTTATCCTTCAACCCCTCTTTATTGGATTCAGGTTCCGGATTTAATTTATTTTCCATAATTTGTGTAATTTATTGTTAATAACAAATATTAAGAACCATTAAATTTAAAGATTAAAATCAGATAAAAAGCTAACATTCGGTTGTTATTTTTGAATGCATCAAAGAACTTTTATTTCCTGAAAAATCTTCCCGGCCTTTTGGTTTTCACTGGTGTTTTCCCATGAATATTGCCACCCTCCCATGCTGTAAGTGTTTCGTGTTTTTTAAAATGAATTGGTTTTGAAGTCTTGCTTTCTTTTAAATTCTGCCTGAAATATTCAATAAAATAAACCGGAACAAAAACAACGGCAAAAATAATTAACGCACCAACTATCCACGATTTAGCATTGATTGCAGTGAAAATGTGAAAAAACAGCGCCACCAGAGTTACCAGTACCATTCCCGGTCCCGAAATGTAAAGCACAACTTTTTTGACTTTTTCCATACCATTTTATTTTTCTGTACATCCTATTTACTTGTTTCCCAGTATTCGCTGCACCTTTGCTCTTCTGCAATTTTCAAAATGGAAAACCCCAATTCGATTGCCCTTGAAAAATCGTTGCAGGCTTCCTCTTTAAAACCCAACTCCCAATTGGCCAAACCGCCAAGAAACCAGGCGTTTTTATTTTCAGGTTCCAGCTCGATAGCTTTGCTGCAATCATGAAGGGCTCCTTCCATTTCGTGAGGGAAACGGGTGCCGGCCCGGTTTATCAGAGCTTTTGCATCATTTGGTTTTTGCTGAAGATAAATGTCTAAATCTGATTTGGCTTCCTGCGATTTGCCGAGAGCAAGGGCAATTCTTGCCCGTTTCAGATAGAGTTCCGGATTATCTGACACTTCAATTTTTTCTGAAAGCTCACCGAGGAAATTTTCAAAATCAGGACGGGTCCAGAATCCCATGGTCATTTTAATCCGGCCGTTACACATATCATCAAGCAAATCAAATGCGGCGTAACAATCTGTAATTTCCAGTTTGTAAATTCCCGGCTCCGGGCACATTTCACCCTTTTTATCAGTGAAAAAAATCGTATCGTTTCGTATTTCATATTCCGAAACCACATCAACGGTGCCGTCAATTCCAAAATCCACTTCAATCGTGCCCTCTTCGGTAAACTCCATGCCAACCGGCCCGGATTGGGTTAGCCGAACCCATTTTCCTTCAATTGCTTTAAAATTATCATCCGAATTGCAGAAAAAATTTTCGGAGATGGCGGTTTTGAACATAAATACAAAAACGACCACAACCACAAGTAAAAGGTTAGTCTTCATCTCAAAATTATTAAATGGCTTTTTTTCAACACAATTTAGTGATTTAAAGCCTAAGTAACCCAAAACTCATAAAAATTTTGAGAAAAAAACTGGCTTAATTTATGCTGAAACTGTATTTTCCTGATTTCAGTTTTAAAACAACCTTTCCATCTTTTCGTTCTGCAATTTCTATCAACTCATTTTTATCGATTGGTTTTCCGCTTTCCTGAATTTTTCCTTCATTCAAAACCAACGTAGCCGTGCTGTTGGCCGGAATCTCAATAGTGTACTCCACTTCTCTTCGTTGTTTTTTCCACGAAGAAACAATCGTTCCGTAAGGTCCATCGTGCGAAGCTTCAAAATGCTCCAGGCCAGGAACAAAATTGGGTTTCAGCATTACATTTTTGAATCCCGGCTCTTTTTCATCGGGGAAAATGCCGCCCAGCGCTTTGTAATACCAGGCATTGATTTCCCCAAACATGATATGGTTCATGGAAATATCGCGCGAAGCATCCAGCGGCCAGTTTTCGTAAAAAGTGGTGGCGCCGTTCACAATCCACCAGCCCCACGACGGAAACGTTTCCTGCGAAGCCACTTCCCAGGCCAGTTCCGGGTAACCATTTTCACTCAGGGCGTTCAGAATAGTTTTGGTGCCCAGCAATCCCACATCGATGTGTTTGTTGTCGGCCTCCACCCGTTTGGCCAGATTTTCAGCCACTTTTTCCCGCAACTCATCCGGGACCAGTCCCCAGTGCAGTGCCACGCTAAGTTCGGTTTGCAAACCGCTGCCATACATTCCGGTTTCACGGTCGAGGTATTTTTCATTCACCGCTGTTTTAATTTTTTCAGCCAGCGCTTTGTATTTTTCGGAATCAGATTGTTTCCCCAAAATTTTTGCAGCTTTCGAAAGGATAACTGCATCCACATAATAATAAGCTGAAGAAGTAAACTCTTTTGGTGTTACCGATTTTACCGGCACCCAGTCGCCCAGGCCCCAGTCGGTAATGCCCGACGGATAGTTTTCATCGATGTAATCCACATACCGTTTGATGTTGTCGTAATTCTGCTCCAGAATTCTGGAATCGCCGTAAAACAGGTAAATGTTCCAGGGAATGATGGCGATGGTGCTGGTCCAGTCGGGACCGTTGGCCCAGTGGTAGCCCCAGCCACTGGTGGGAATAATGGCCGGCAACACGCCATTGGGTTGCTGCTCGTCGCGGTGGTCGTCCAGCCATTTTTCATACACTGTAATTCCATCGTAATTGTACAACCCGGTTTCGATGGCAATGTGCGCATCGCCGGTCCAGCCATTTTTCTCACGCTGCGGGCAATCGGTGGGAAATCCGAACAAGTTGGACAAGTAGGATGCATTGGCCGCTTCCCATATTTTATTCAGCGTGTTGTTCGACGAATGAATTTTCCCCACCGGCGGCACACCGCTGTGCATAAAATAAGCGGTCAGGTTTTCTTTTGTTAATTCCAGCGGTTGGTCGGAGGTGACTTCCACATACTGAAAACCTTTGTAGTTGAAACGCGGCATAAATTCATCTTCTCCTTTTCCGCTCAGGATAAAAATATCGGTCTGAAACGGGTCGGAATCGTCGGTGGGCCGGTAATGCACATCGATGTTCGACATATCGGCACGTCCGGCTGAATCGAGCCTTTCCACGTGTTTCAGGCGGATTGTGGTTCCTTCCGGGCCTGAAACTTTCATGTGCGTCACCCCGGCCATGTTGCGGCCAAAATCGAACAGCCATTTGTTTTCGCCCTGCTTTTTCATCTCCACCGCCGGAATCTCGGTAACATTGCGGATGGGATGCAATGCCTGTGCAACAATGTTTTGTGAAGGAGCCCCGGTATTTGTGGCATTTTTCCAGCCTTCGGCTTTGAACCCGGGCTTGTCCCATCCGGGTTGTTCCAAACGGGCATCATAATGCTCGGCGGTGTAAATACTGTTGAAAATAACCGGACTGAACGCGGTTTGCCAATCCTGACCAGTAGAAATTGTTTCCACCGAACCATCGGAATAGGTGATGCGTAAATCCATACAAAACTTGGGACGGGCACGCCACGGCGCCTGGTCGAAAAACCACACCGCGGTTGACTGGTGATTGTACCAGCCGTTGCCTAACAACACGCCAATGGCATTTTCACCCTGCTGCAGATTTTCGGTTACATCGTAAGTAACGCAAAGGTTGCGGCGGTCGAAACGGGTATAAGTAGGGTCGAGCCGGTGGTCGCCGATTCGCTGTCCGTTAATGGAAAGCTCATACAATCCGGCCACGGCGATGTATGCCCGCGCCGATGCTATTTTTTTGCCGGCATTGAATTCTTTTCTGAAATACGGCGCCGGTTTTACATCGTAATCATGCGTGTCGGTAATCCACTTCCCTTTCCAGTTCGCCATTTCCATCATGCCGGTTTCAAAAAAAGCAACCGGTGACCAGTCCGTCCAGTTGCCTGCTTCATCCTGAATCCGGACGCTCCAGAAATACCGGGTGAACGGCTGCAGTTCAGGCCCGTTGTAAACCCCAGGAATGACTGAAGAATGGACCGTTCCCGATTCCCAGATATTTCCTTTTCCGGAGGCAACTTCAGTTTCTTCAGTTCCCACTGCCAGTTGAAAAGCTTTCTGAAAACTTCCCGGTTTTTCCGATTCCAGTTGCCACGTAAACCGCGGGTGGGTTTCATCAATTCCAATGGGATTTTGGAGATGTTCGGATTTTAGGTTTGATACTTCGATTTGTGCTGAACTCTGAAAATTTAACATTCCCAGTAAAAATAAAACGGGAAGAAATAATTTATTCATAACGTAATTTTAAAAAAGTCAAGGCGAATTTAAAACGTTTTCGTTAAAAAGTCAGGGCGAAATAATTATAAACTCAACGAAAAACCGGTTTTACAGGTTCAATTCCAACCTCTTTGGCAACAGAAATGCTGGATACAATATCGTTCACCAACGGAAAATCAATTCCATAATCAAACAGCATTTTTATTTCGTCAGGTGAATCGGTGCCGTAATAATTTATGCGGATTCCGTTTTCTTTTAGCATTTTGGCATATTCTTCAAATTCCGGGGTAATTGCACCACGAAGTTGAATAAAATCTGCATCCATTTCTATTGTTCCGGAAACGTAGTCCCAATTCGATTCCTGCCGTTCCATGTTGCAAATCAATATTTCTGGAACCACGCTGCGCGCCTGTTTTGCGGCTTCGGCACCACAGGCAAGAAAAGCCTGTTGCAGGCGGTTTTCTTCCTTCAGAATTTTAGCAATTATTTTGGGGGCATCTCCGGCTCCTTTTAAATGGATATTCAGCCACACATTTACCGGCATTTCATCCAGCACTTCCCGGAAAGTGGGAACCTGAAGACCTTTAAATTCGGGGGATTTCCAGCTTCCGGCATCCAGATTTTTGATTTCCGCAAGGGTAAGTTCCGAAACTTTTCCGGTGCCGTTTGAGGTGCGGTCAACCGTGGCATCGTGCATCACCACCAGTTCGTTGTCTTTGCTAAGCTGCACATCAAATTCAATCATGTGTGCGCCGGCTTTCATCGCTTCGCAAAATGCAGGAATGGTGTTTTCCGGATGCGTTTCCATGGCGCCCCGGTGGGCACAAAGTCCACGCTCCGGCATTTTCATTTCAGATTCTGCCTTAGGGCCAATTTCCATCACCAGGCCTTTTTTGTCAACGATTTTCCCGTTTTCCAGTGTCAGAACAACTTTCCCCAAATAAACCGGATGATCATCCGAAACAAAATGCGGATTTCCACCGGCATGGGCAATTAAAACCGAATTTTCAATCACCGCATCCTCCAGCAAGTCGTGAGAATGTCCACCGATAATGGCATCAAACATCGGAAATTCCCAAGCAAGCAGACTATCCTTTCTCAGACCAAGATGCGACAAAACCAGATAAACATCTGAAAAATCTTTCAACGTTTTGTATTTGTCAACCGTTTCAGCAAGGTCAAGTTCCTTTACCCCTTCCCTTCCGGTATTGTCGGTGGCCAGGCCCAGAACGGCAATCCGGCGTCTGGTGGAGGTATTTAACACTGTAAAAGGTTCTGGTTGAGGTAATTTACAGGTACTGATTTCCATATTGGCTGCCAGCGCTGGGAATTGAACTGCTTCAAGGGCATTCAGGGTGTATTTATTAATGTAAGCCAGTTCATGGTTTCCCAACGTCATCGCATCATAACCCAGTTCATTCATTTTTTGAATCATTTGCAATGCCCGTTGTCCGTACCAGGCAGTATCCTTTGCCAAACTGTCGTTAACCACCCACCTGTGGGCATGACGCACAAAAACATCGCCGGCTTCAAATAAAAATACATCGTCGTATTTTGCCCTGATTTCTTCCAGTTTTTTGGCCAATTCTTCCTCGTGATTCAGATCAAAATGCCGGTCGTTGGTATGAAGAATAACAATTTTTTCGGTTACCGGATAAGTCAAATCAATCTTCTCCGGTAAACTTTCAGCAGGTAGAAAAATCCTGCCTGAACCTTGTTCTCCGCTGATTTCCAAAATATAGGAACGGTCGGGACGCACCTTCATTTGAAACAAACCATTTGGCTGAACTGCTGTTCGTCTGTATTGCCGGTTTGGTTTTATTTCTTTATCCCGATGAAGTTTTACTTCCAGGCCTTCTGCCTGATTATCTGTTTTGTTGTAAACATGGCCTGTCACCAATACTTTTTGCTGAAAGCAGGCAGATGAAACCAGCAACGCGGCTGCCAAAATCCATAAATTCAAACCTTTTTTATTCATTTACAAATCAATTATTTGAATCTGTATCTCGCTGTATTTTTATCTCCAAATTTCTCGATGAATCCGTTCTCTGTCGCAAATTTCAAATCACGGCTTGCTGTCGCCGAAGATATTTCTCTAAAATTTTTTAAATAGTCCTTGCGTGTAAAGAAGTCCTCTTTTACAATTGATTTAAAAAGATTTAACCGGTCAATATTTGTTAAGTTTATATTCTGAACATTCAGTAATTCTTCTAAAGATTCAAGAATAATTTCAAGCATAAACTCAATAAATGTTGTTGATTCTCCTGTTTTGTCTGACTTCCCAAGTGATTCATAATACTGTTCCTGCCGTTCTCTTATCAGGGTCTCAATGGGCAAAAATTCAAAAACAGGATAAGCGTCTTTTAAAATTAAAGTTTGCCAAAGCCTTCCCATTCTGCCGTTTCCGTCGATGAATGGGTGAATAAATTCAATCTCATAATGAAATACGCAACTTTTGATTAAAACCAAATCATCGTCATTTTTCAGGTAATCAAACAAATCATTCAGTAAAGGCTTAAGCATCTCATTTGATGGTGCAATATGAGCAACACCCGAGCCCTTAACAATTCCCACCGATTTATTTCTTAGTTTGCCCGCTGATTCAATTAGTCCGTTCAGAAGAATTCCGTGAGCTTCACAAAACGAATCAAAGCTATGAGGATTCAACTTGTCCAGATAATCATAAACTGCAATGGCATTTTTTACTTCTAAAATATCTTTTTTTGGTCCAATAACCCTTTTGTTTTCAACAATTGCAGTAATTTGTTCAATAGTCAGCGTATTTCCTTCAATTTCCAGAGACGAATGAATCGTTTTAATCCTGTTTTTTTTTCTGAGTTCTGTGGGAGGTTTGTTTAAATGGGCGGAGTTCACTTCGCCAATTTTTTCTGAAATTAAAGCTACTAACTTTAAAATCTTCCCGGTTATTTTATAGGGTGGTTTCATCTCACTTAATTCATGATAGTATCATATGATAGTATCAAAGATAGTGGTTTTATTCCTGAAAATGAGAAGCAGAAAAAAAATCGATACTTGTCTGTAATAATACTGTTCATAAGGCTTTGTCAATTATTTA
>NZ_JAWLCI010000105.1:0-7606 GCF_041687215.1 Mariniphaga sp. | reverse complement strand
GAAATGTCGGAAGAGATTTAATTTACGATTAGTAAAAACCAAAAGCATTAGTTTTTTTGAAAATTCAAACCAAACTACAAACCAGGTTATTGTTACAAAATTTGACTGAAAAGATTGTTAATGATTTTCTGGATTTTCCGGGAACTGATGAAAAACACAGAAGCCTGATGTTGTATATGATAAAAAAGGGGTCTATGGTAGTAAATTGGTGGGAAGATGAATAAATAAAAAATTCTTCTTTTTTGTTCATAATATTTCTAATTTCAACTACGAGGATTATATCCACTGGGTTCCCTGTCCGGCTGCGCGGCCAGACGGGGAGTCCCGCCTGTCCCGACAAACTTGTCGGGGTTTCTCGCTCAAAAACTGAGGTTGCAGCGTTGTAGCCTTTTTTGTTAAAAAAAAGGAAGGCCGCAGTTGGACCTTCCAAATATAAAACCGTTGAGGAGTGAGTATAAATTCGTTTTTTCTTCAAAAAGCAATTTTCTCCTTTCGGATAATGTTATTCTTCGTTTTCGTCTTCCAGTTGAAAAGTAGCTGTGGTTACATTTCCTGCTGTTACTGATATGTCTTCTATCAGACCATTTTTGTAACCAGCAACTTCAGTTGTTAAAACATAAGTGCCAGGTAAAAGTCCAATCAATTTAAAATTGCCTTGTGAATCGGTAAATGTTGAAATGATCAGTGAGTCATCATCAAATTCAGTTAACTCTCCATCATCATCAAGTTCCGGATTCCAAAGTTTTACCCAGGCATTTTCAATGGGATTACCTAACGTATCAGATACATTTCCTTCAATACGGCCTGCTGCGCCCATGTAAACACCTCTTACAACTGGTTTAAAAATAAAACCACCAATTTTTCCACCCAGGTTTCCTTTAACCACGAACGATTTGTTTAAGTCAAAATCGAGTAATACATCTGAGGTTTGGCCTTCGTCAATTGTTATTGCCGGTTGTACTTTAATCTTTAAACCGCTTGATGTGCCACTTGGTATTTTCAAATTGTATTCCGAACCGTCCTTCAGTGTGACAGTGGCATCAACCACATGCAACCGAATTTCGTCGTATGTACCAACATTAAGGTTGGCAGTTGCAAGGAGTTCAGTAACCCCGTTGGTAAGTTCAAGCAGATTAATTTCCATTAATCCTTCGGCTAACATGATAAACGAGGAATCATCTTCTTCCCCTTCAAATTCAACTTTCTTCCTGATTTCAACTGCATCGATTGTAACGACAGTACTACCCACCAAATCAATAGGAAAAGGAGCATCAGTAATGTAAACATTGAGTCGCCCTTTGTTTTCCAAACTGATTTCTTCCTGGTTACAACTATAAAATGCAAGTACACTTAAAATAATTGCTGTGATAAATAATTTCAGATGTTTCATAATGTTTCTTTTTTTAGAATTTTTTGTTGACCTTTTTAATGCAATTCCTGTGCAATTTATTTTTCCTTTTCGTATTCTCCATAGAATCAAAGAGATTGTTTGATTGTTGTGAAACTTGATTTTTATCAAAAAGTAAATCGATTATCATTTTGATAAAAAATTTTGGTTTTCTTTTTTTAATTGAATTTGAGAAAAAAATTCATTATAATTCATATTATCAGGCGTTTTGACCTATTTCGCCACTTTTTTTTCTTCCAATTGCCATGGCACAACAAATTTGTCGTGCGATAACGAATAACTGTGATTCCGGTTTGAATAACTACGATATGCCGGATTGTTATCATTTTTGTTTCTGCTTTTGAATTTATTTTTCATGGCATTATAAATTTTAGAATGTTTTCTAAACAGTTGCTATTTCTTATAAAACAAATTCCGTGCGCATAAATGCACAAAATACAAAGCCTTCTTAATTAGTAATTTATGTCCGACTTTAAATTTTGGACCTTTATCAAAACGGTAATTCGTTATCAATTTGCAAAGTCCTGTTTGATTCCTTGAATTATTTCACCGACTTTTTAAAGAGGATAAATAGTTATTTGATTTCGAAATTCTGCATTCAGAAATTTTTCTATTTTTAGGGAGTTTCATTTTCAGGTAAAAAATAAAATTTAATAAAATGACCGCAAATAAATTTCTAAGTTTGTTAGTTGTATTTTTAATTGTTTTCCCGTTCGTTGGCAAAGCCCAAAACTGGCCTGGCTGGCGCGGTCCAAATGGCGATGGCACAAGCACCGAAACCAACTTGGCGGTTGTATGGGATTCCACCAAAAACATTATCTGGAAGAACGTAGTTCCCGGAGTTGGCCATTCTTCCCCGATTGTTTGGGAAGACAGGCTTTTTACCTTAACGGCTTTTCCTGAAACTAAAGAGAAAGTATTACTTTGTTTCAATAGCCTGAGTGGTGAATTATTGTGGCAGAAAACAGTGGTTAAAGGTACGTGGGAAGACAAACATTCCGATAACAGCCATGCTTCCGGAACACCGGTTACTGATGGAGAACTTGTTTACCTGTCGTTTCTGGATGGTGACGATGTTGTAGTGGCAGCTTATGATTTTTCGGGGAACCAGGTTTGGATGCAGCGCCCGGGAACATTCTCCAGTCCGCACGGATACAGTTGTTCTCCCATTCTTTATAACAACAAAGTGATTATTAACGGCAACAGTAAAGGCGATTCTTTTTTGGCTGCGCTAAATAAAACAGACGGACAAATTAGTTGGAACGTTTTACACCCCAATAAAGCACATAGTTTCAGTACACCAATTATCAGGGAGCTGGCCGGTAAAACACAACTTATATTTTTGGGAAACCAGGAAATTGCCGCTTATAACCCGGATAACGGATTGAAATACTGGTTTATTAGCGGACCGTCAGAAGATTTTTGCTCCAGTCCGGTTTATAACGAAGAAACAGGTTTGTTGCTTGTAAGCAGTGCCTGGCCGCAACGGCATTTGCTGGCTGTTCACCCCGACGGAGAAGGCGATGTTACCGATAGTAAAGTTGTTTGGCGAACCACAAAAGGGGCTTATTACGTTCCCTCACCAGTTACAACCGGCAATTATCTTTTAAGCACCATGACCAACGGAAGGGTGCATTGTATTGATGTAAACACAGGGAATACTTTGTGGGAAGAAAATCTGGGCAGGCAGTATTCGTCACCCGTTTTGGCCAATGGTCTGGTGTATATGCCCAACGATGATGGTGTGATAACAGTAATCAAACCAGGTCAATCATTCGAAGTTGTTGCAAAAAATTCCATTGGCGAAAGGATGAACGCCTCACCGGCCATCAGCAATGGGAAAATTTATTTGAGAGGAGAAAAGCATTTGTTTTGTATAGGAGAAAACTGAAACTGATAGAAAAGAAAGGCACTTTTTCATTTCAGTTATACAATACCAATTATAATTCCGATGAATTTGTATAGTTAATTAGTGAGTGCATTTGATATAATATAGATTCAGGATATCCCAAAGAAATACATCTGATGAAAAGTTGGCCAATTATTGCCATGGACAATAAGTTGTGGTTTATTCGATTTTCAGTTCAGCCAGCAGAAAATGGTGCAGACAAAAGAATTTTGCTCAAAGAATTCAGGTTTAATCCGTGTCAGACAGATTTTGTTGTTAAAGAAAATGGTGTCAGGCAATTTCTTCTTGAAGATGAGGAAATGGCCGTTGCAATTGATTTTAGGTACCTCGATTAATTTTAAAAATCAGAGCGACTATTTACTTCCCGTTTGGTTTTCCTGCGGGATACTTTTCAAAAAACTCAACCAGAATACTTTTTAAGGTATCCGGGCACTCGATGGCGGGACAGTGGCCGGTGTTTGGCAAAATGTGTAGTTCCTTTCTATTTTCCGTAAGATTATTCAGAGCATCGTAAATCAACTGAGCATGTTTTACCCCCACCACAAAATCTTTTTCACCCTGAATAACCGCAACTGGCGTAGTAATCCGGGACAACTCACTTTCAATGTTCATATTGTTGTATGAGGGTGTGTTCCGGAAAGCTTCGTTCACAACCTCAGCTTTTTCCCCTACCTGCAGGTATTCTTCTTTTGTATATTTCATCAGGGCCATTAAGGCAGAATCCGCCAAAACATCGTTCAGCGAAATGATTTTGGAAGTATCAGCAAAGTAAGCATTAAATCCAAGTTTAGGTGGAAATTCGTGTTTCATGCGGTTCACATCGGTATGAAACTGTGCAAAATCGCTCTCCTTAATCCGTGTCAGTTCACGTTGAATTTTTTCCAATTCATTTTTCCGCTCTTCAGTCATTTCATCATTCAAAAATTCATTAATAAGTTTCAGTTCATAATCAATTAAAGAGTGGTTCTGGTAATGACTGTTCACTTTTCCATCAATGCACGCGTAAGCATTTACTTTACTCTGGTCCATCAGCAAATAGAGAAAACCATACATCCCACCCCATGAAGTGCCCATCAGGCTTACTTTTTCTTTCTGATAACGGTTACGCAAAGTGTCAATTACAATGTCCAAATCCTCAACATATTGCTCCGCAGTCAGCATGGAAATATCTTTGCATTCCAATGATTTCCCGCATCCCCGCTGGTCGAGATAGGCAATTAAAAACTTATCTTCCAGCCCCGGCCCCATCAGTTTTATATCGATGCCGGAATAACCGCCTGGTCCACCGTGCAGATTAACCAGCAATGCTCCGTCAGGATTTCCTCGCATCCTGGCATAAAGCTCTGACGAAGGGACTGCAATCATTAGTTCTTCATCAACAAATTCTATGTGTTCGTTTACTGAATGACAGGAAATTGTAATAAGTAAGCTTGCGAACAAGAACGATGTAACTTTTTTCATCTGTTTTTGAATTATATGGAATGTTTTTCAAAAAATCGAACCAATAGTAAAGCGAGGGCATCCGGGCATTCGATGGCCGGACAATGACCTGTTTCAGGCAAAATATGGAGTTCTTTTTTGTTTTCCGGCAAACCGGTAAGTGCATTGAAAATTAATTCAGCATGGCCGGTTCCAACCACATAATCAAATTCGCCCTGAATAACAGCAGTTGGGATGGTAATGTAGCGTAAATCATTTTCAATATTGGTGGTATTGTATTCCGGGCCATCCAGAAAAGCCTGATTAACAAATTCAGCCTTTTCGCCAATTTTTAAATATTCGTCCGGAGTGTATTTCATTAAACTCAGTAAAGCCGTATCCTTTAGCACATCATTTAAAGAAATTATTTTTGAAGTATCCGCAAAGTAAGCATTGAATCCGAGTTTTGGAGAAACTTCATGCAGCATCCAATTTACGTCTTCGTAAAAGTTAGAATAATCTGCCTTTTGAATTCGTTCCAGTTCCCTTGAAATTTTTTCAAGTTCAGTTCTCCTGACATCAGGAATTTCATTTTTTAAAAGTTCCTCAACTTTTTTTGTTTGATATTCCAATAAAAAAGTGTTTTGATAATGACTATTTACTTTTCCATCGATACATGCAAATGCATTTACCTTTTCCTGGTTTTTTAACAGGAATAAAAAACCGTACATTCCGCCCCACGAAGTTCCAATCAGGTTAACCTTAGCTTTATTATACCTGTTTCGTAAAGAATCGATTACAATATCCAAATCCATAACGTACTGCCCGATAGTTAACATGGATTTGTCCTTACACTCAGGAGATTTTCCACATCCGCGCTGGTCGAGATAAGCCACAAGGAAATTATTCTCCAGTCCGGGTCCCATCAGTTTAATGTCGATACCGGAATATCCACCTGGTCCTCCATGCAAATTGATAATCAGTGGCCCTTTCGTGTTTCCTCTCATTCTTACATATAATTCCGAATCGGGAACCTGAATCATTAATTCTTCATCGATAGAAGCAGAATTTATTTTGTTCTGACTGCATGCAACAGCCATAAAAAAGACCAACCAATTAATAAAGCCTATTCTGCACATTTTGAAAATTCGATTAATTCTACCGGCGCACCATTGTGTTCAATCATGGCAACACGAACGCCACCACTTGGAGCATTTGGTTGAGTTAGTATTTTAAAATTATTTCGTTTCAGTTCTTTATCAAGATCGTCCACTTGAAATGCTACATGCGGAACGGTTTTTACCCGTTCGTGTAACGGACAATCGTCCTCAAACCGTATCCATTCAATGCCAAATGGACTTTGTTCAAATCCGGAAGTGTAAAATTTCAAATGCGGCAGGTACTTTTCATTGGGCTTTATTTCTGAAGTTGGAATACCGACATGATGGAACTTCCAGCCCCATTTGTGGGTAGCCCATGGTAATTCATCATCAGACCTTTCTTCTTTAATCATTTTATATTGAGATGAATAAGCAAGTTGTCAGGCATTTTCTTACAAAAATATTGATTTCGGTTAGTTAAAATATGATATATTTCAGTCACATCAAAATCCATTTAAAACGAATTGTTTTGTATCAAATCAATTTTTCACTTGCCTGCAAATCAAGCATTGTTGAAGATGAACTGCTAAAAACATAACCCATCTTGGCAAGAATTTGGCAAGATTTGGAAAAAAAGAAAAGAGTCACAGAATTTTTCTTCTGTAACTTTCTCATTTTTAGGTGTTATTTCTGTGGGCCCACCTGGACTACTAACTATATTTTATCTATCAGAATATCAATGGATTAAAAATCATAAAAACAAAATATCACTAAAAATATAATAGATAATGTTTGTCAGCATAACATTTATAGTTTCAGAAAAACATAAATGATTTTGATGCTATTTAAGATATTTCTAAAAAACTTTGATGGCTGACAATTAGAGAGGTTTTTATTTCAATTTCTTTGAAAAAAACTCAAAATTACTACTCTCATTTTGGTAATAAAATTGGTTTATTCTGTTTCTTAAAATAATTCTGTAGTTTTTTTTCATCATAAATGGTTGTAATATCTATATTCACTTTATTCAGATAAATCAATTCAGGTATTTTCTTAAATATAATTTTCAATTCTTTTCTTTTATCACAATCTGTAATGAAATGTAAGTGTTGTCTGTGATTTTTACTTTCAATAACATATTTGATTCTGTATGAATTATCTATTTCTTTCAGTTTTTTATTTATTTCATTTATTATCACTCTCCAATAACCACTATTAGTATCAATCTGTGTAGTGATTGTAATAAATAATTTGTAGTTAGGTGGTAAGTTTCTATTTCTGCTAAACTCTTTTTCTACTATACTCTTATGAATATACCACCTATTAGATTTCTTAAATAATTTATCTTTTTCAGATTCATATTTTTCAATTACAATCTTTAATCTTTTCTGTAATTGTCTATACTTAAGATTGACAATTTCAGGTAATTCTATTAAGTGGTAATAATCAGTTTTACTCATTATTTCTTTTCTTTTTTTCTTACATAATCTAACCAAGGGAGTCAAAATATGTAATCAAATCAAAACTCTCTAATTCATATATATATATATTCAGAAAATCAAAAAAGTTTATTATTTTTTATATCAATATATAATATTTATAGACAGACATATAGTATTTAATTAAGAAAGTTTTTAGTGCTTATTCTATATATCAATTCAGAATAATAATATATATAAATAAACTACTATGATGACTTATGAAGATTTTAAGAATCAGAATAAACAAATTGACAATCAAAAGAAACAACTTAAAAAGAAAATGAAAGGT
>NZ_JAWLCI010000104.1:0-7722 GCF_041687215.1 Mariniphaga sp. | reverse complement strand
TTACAGAGGAATTATATTTTTTAAATAAAAGTTTTACAGAAAACATTACCAGCAGAAAATTTCACCACCATCATTGTATTATGACTTTTCGGGTCAAATTCAGTTGTTTGTTTTCCAGATTTAGAAAATAAATGCCTGGCACAAGGCCTTTTAAATCCATTTGAAGCATAGAGTTTTCAATAGAATTATAATTTTTGTCGCGCAATAGCTGCCCCTGTAAATTATAAAGTCTCAGGATTGTTTTCTGACCATTTTGGTTTGACAGCCGGACGTACAATCTGTTGGAAGCAGGGTTGGGAAAAATGCTTATTTCACCCGAACTGATTTCGGCAACATCAGTTAATCCGGAAGTTGTAAACGAATAAGGACCACCCCAGTAGCTGACAAGACCTGTTGGAAACGAACTTCTTATGTAAAATTCATAGGAAGTTCCTCCTGTCAACTCTTCTAACTTATGACTGTTATTTCCGGCATGTAAAACCAGTATCCCTTCTTCGGTATAGTCGAAACCAGACGGACCCCAGACCATATCCCAGCCGGTTGCGGCGCCGGTATTCCAGGTGAGGTTCACTGAATTTTCTGTTATGCCTGAAACTTCCAGGTTATCAGGAGGGCTTCCGGCAGCGGCCTCCAAAGTCTGGATTATCTCACTGAAGGTTGGACTCCAGTTTCCCCGGTTATCCTGAACTCTGATGTAAACGGTATCGTTTCCGGGAGTCAGATGTTCAGCGGCTACAGTAAAAAATTTTCTGACAGTAGTCCGGGGAGTATTAATGGGAACTGGTATTCCTTTTCCAAAACCCGGATCGGTGTTTACAAAATATTCTGCCTTTGTTATAACAGGCATATCGTTTTGCCCTGACAAAACCAAAAATTGCTGTTGAAAAACTCCACCCCAAACCCCTTTTTCATCTTTTGCCCTTACATAAAGTATGTGCTGCCCGTCGGAAAGGGTTTTTAAAGGCAGGGTTACATCTACAACCGTCTGATAATCGTAAAGGAAAGAGATGGAATTGCCGTTTCCAACCCCTGGATCATCGTCAAAGAAATATTCCATTGAAATTAACTTCGAATGAATCAAATCAGGTAACCGGGTAACCAAAAAACTACTGCAATAGGTTTGTCCCCAGTTACCGTTTTCCGATTTTGCCCTTACATACAAAGTATTTAATCCTGTATTCAGTTCATTCAGAGAGATATTAATCGCCAGTTCCTGTTTTATTCCTGCGGTGACCGGAACTGAAACTGCTTTTCCAAAACCAGGGTCATTGTTAAAAAAATACTCAACTGCCGCTATCTTGGGGTCATCTGAATCAGGCAATCTGGTTACCAGAAAACTACTGCAATACGTCTGCCCCCAGTTACCGTTTTCCGATTTTGCCCTCACATACAAAGTATTTAATCCCAAATCCAGATCATTTAAAGGAATGTTAACTGCCAGCTCCAGTTTTATTCCGGCGGTGACCGGAACAGAAACTGCTTTTCCAAAACCGGGATCGTTATTGAAAAAATATTCAACTTGCGAAATGTTCTGACCCGGCACCGGTGTATACAGTATCCAAACGCAAAATAAAAAAATCAGCTTTTTCATCTTTATTACCATTAATATTATACGCAATACACGGCATGATTATTCAGTTTTGCGATTTCGCTTTAATAATAACAGGAAGACCTGAAACAATTGAGCCAGAAGCTGGAACAATGGCTTCGTAAATGCGAGGCACGGGCGGAAGTCCTGAAAGAACATAAGGGGCGCTGCCGCCAAACATGCCACAGTCGATTCCGTTTTCACCTGCGCCAGCAGCCGGGCCTTCGGGTTTCAACTGCCATCTTCCGTCGGTGCTGTAACCCTGGTTCCCTGCAAAATCAACAAAAACCTCGCTCATGTTTACATTTGCTTTGTTGGTCGAATTTCCTGTAGAACCAAGATTCCCTGCATACAAATTGTTGGCAATGGTGTTTCCGGAGTAACTTTCACTTATAACAACAGAAGAACCCTCCCCGTAGATTATGTTGTTCTTAATAACTGAGTTATATGTATGTATATGGTACCTGACAACATTGTTTATGAAAATTCCGCTGGAGGTATTTTGCATATCTATTCTGTCGCCAATAAAATTGTTGGCAACAAAAATATTACTGGCAGTTCCGGAATTGTTATGTATCTGGTAGGCATAATTCTGAGTAATGGTAACATTTTGAATATTTCCATTAAGATAGATGATATTGTACCCATTCTGAAAAAAGAAATTTCTGGATATCACCACGTTCGATGCTTTTACTGTGAGGTGTGTTGTGCCAGAAGCATAAAAATACAGGCCATAAACTTCA
Organism: Mariniphaga sp.; assembly: GCF_041687215.1. Taxonomy (NCBI): domain Bacteria; kingdom Pseudomonadati; phylum Bacteroidota; class Bacteroidia; order Marinilabiliales; family Prolixibacteraceae; genus Mariniphaga; species Mariniphaga sp. The sequence goes on along the minus strand of NZ_JAWLCI010000104.1, from coordinate 5,391 downwards.
GTTCCGGCAGCAGAAGACTCAATTACCATGGAATACAAACGAGCGTAAATTTTGCTGGCCTGTGTGGAATCGTTTTCATTCAGAAAATAACCGGGTCCGATAATTACAAGTTTTTTCGTGATAATTGCATGTCCATAACTTAAATACTCCCCGGTACCGTCCACATAAATGGTATCACCGGCAGCGGCGGCTGCATGTGCCGCTTCAAATGTACTAAAACCGGCTTTTACAGCCGGGTTGTTGCTTAACCTCCAGCTTTTGGCGCCGGTTTCAAAAAAGGAAAGACAAATCAGGATTACAATCAGATTTTTCATGATTTAAAATTTTAAATTGATGATTTGGAATTATTTTTCAGGAATGTCAGGATATATATCCTAAGAACAGGGAATTCATTTTTATGAACTCTGGTCACCCCATAAATTGGCAATTTAAAGTAGTCAAATTTTTTAGTTGCCGGTTTTACTAGTCAATTTACGAATAAAATTTTGATACATAAATGTATTTCAATATGAAAAAATATGGGTTTCTGTTTTTATATTAAAAAGTTGAATTTGCAGTGAATCTCCCAGATTTGATGCGATTTTGAAATGTAGTAATAAGAAGTAATGTTTGGAGTAAAATAAACCAGAAATTTTCAATAACTTGTATTATAAATCCAAGGTTATCATGAAAAAGAAATTTGGTTTGTTTCTTTTCTGTTTTTTGGTTTTTATTGCTCTAAGCGGTTGTTTTGGAACACGGGTAATTTCACTGGACGATTCGGCTATTTCAAAAAAGGAGCAGGTACTGATTCATCAAAACGGTAAAAATTATCAATTAAGTAATTTTGTTTTCCGGGAAAACGATTTAACCGGCGATTTAATGAAGAGTTATTTGACTGATTTGCCCAAATCGAAAAAGAAGAAATGGCTGGATGTTTATGTGGAGCCGGGATTCCAACTTCTTGATGAAAATGAATCCAGCCGTTTTGTCGAAATTCCAAATTCGGCCATAACAAAAATAGAAAAAACCCGGTTTAGGGCAGAATACGGACTTTTAATTGTTCCTGCATGGCTGGTAGGCGGAGTTGCAGTCTATTCTTTAAGTAGCTTGAGACAACAACATTGAGGTTTGTGGTAATTAAAGAAATTGTTTTTATCCACCTAACCATATTCCTGTCAATTCAGTCAATTTCAGAAGAATTATTGTTAGTGGGATTAATATAAAAGAAGGCAACCAAACAAAAAGCAGATTTGATTCATTGATTTTACTGCTATTTTTAATTCCAAAATAAATGAGAAGGGCCCCCACTAAATTTATAAATATTACAATAATCAATGTTGAAGAGGAAGGCTCCGTTGCAGGATTTCTGTCAAGCGACACCAAATATTGATTGTATTCAACAGCCGCATACCCGAGAACTCCACAAAGCAAAACCGTGCCGGTTACCACCTGTAAAACAAAAAGCCATCTGCCAGGTTTTTTTTTGTCTATAAGACCCAAATAAAAGATTATTAATAAAATTAACCCGGCCAAAAACAACGGCATTGCCAAAAGGGCAAAAATTGGAGCGTCAAGAAAAACTCCGCTGATAACCAGAAAGAGATAACCTAAAATACCAGTAGTTTTATTCATATTCTATTTCTTAAAAATTAAGTTTAATCCAAGTCTTAAAAACCTTTAGCTTTTTTGTTTCTTTTTTCTTGTGTATCACTCCAAAAATCAAAACACACAAACAATCCAATTATCAGAAATATTTTCATAAATAAATTTCTATTTCGTCCTGAATTCATAATGATTTTTTATATAAAATATTCCCTGAAACAGGATAGGTATGCCAAATATAATCCATGGGCCCGCCTGAAGAATTTCAGTATATGCAATGGCAAAACAAAGATAAACCACACACCAAAAAAGGAATATAAATCCTGCATAAAATTCCCTTTTCCATGATAATAAAAAGCCCACTAAAAATATCAGGAGCAACAGTGGAAATATTATATAAGGTAAACTAAAATAATCGACCCCTTTCCCGTATGAAAGATCTGAAAACACAGCGATGCCGTAAAGGACAGCATAATTGATTAAAAGCACGCGGAGAACATATTTCCATTGCTGTTTTTCTGAAAGCATGGTTGACTTAGTGGTTTTATACCATTCAAGAAGGAATATTGCGCCGAAAACCATTATAGGAGTAGCCATCACACCTGCCATAGGACTGTCGTTATCGCCTTTTTCAAAATAAAGAGCTAAAATCCAAACACCTGCATTCCAGATCATAAGCATAATTCCTGCCATTTTCTTGCTCGTCCACGACAAAATAAAACCCAACAAAAAAATTAGCAAGAGTACTAATTGTAAATTATGGTTGAGGTTTGAAAATGACACATAGCCTTTAATATATGCATTTGCTATTAATGCGAAATACAAAACAGCGTAAATACTGGTTATAATTTGCAGAGTTTTGTTTGATTTTGATTTCATTTTTAAAAATTTTATAGTTTCAAATTCATTCCAAAATTGATGAGGCCTTTAAAACCGAAGCCCAGTTCAGCAAAAGCACCCAGTTTTTGTCCATAGCGTAACCCGATTAATGACAAGTGGGCATCGGCATAATTTCTTTTTTCTGTTGATCTGTTCACCTCTTCTTCCAGAAAAGTTAAACCGACGGCAGCAGACGAATACAGGGTAAACATATTTCTTTGTATATACCGGAAGTCAATTTCGGGTGAAATGGTAAATGCCGAATATTTGTAATGGTTAACAGATTGATTTTTAGACCAGTGAGAACCCAGAATTATATCGTAAGAACCTTTGGAATTACCAGCCAAAACTCCAAAACCCCACCTTGATTTCGGAATGTATTTCCAGGAGAATAATATAGGTCCGGTTACTTTTATGTTTGTTGTTTTTGATGTTACCAGTCCAAATGAGAAAATGGTAATAAAACTTTCCGTCCACTCACTAAGGTGACTGAGCTCAGTTGTAGATTTAATTCCCCAGGAAGCTGACAGTTCATGATACCCTGACTGGCTGGTAGCTTTGCCTGTAAACAAGTGTTCTAACATAAAAATCATCAGAATTGGTCTTAAAACTTTAACTTTTTTTGAAGCTTTCATGATTAATCATTTTTAATTATGATGACTTGCAGATTATCTGAAGCCAGAATCAAAATTACTGTCAATGTTTTAACGCGGTTTCGGTTTAAAGAATCGTAAATTCACAAAAGTTCCAGACCGGTAACATAGAACTTTACGATCTTTGTTAATCATTCAAATACAATCAGGTTTTGTTCCCTCAATTTCTAAATTGACATTGTATGCTCCTTCAGTTTCAGTTACAAATAAACCGGGAATTAAAGTTGAGCCGTCAGTGCCTGTTATGCCTACATATATAATTTGGTTTCCATTAGACATCCAGCAGGGCGCGAAACCAAATACTGGTTCCTTTTCGAAAATACCTTTTGTAATTATTTTTTGATTTTCTGTTCCGTCAAAATTTATTGTATAAACAGAACCATAGCCGAAACCCGAATATACAAGTTTGGAACCATCTGTATTCCAATCCATGTATTCAACAAAATCTTCTGTATTAACAAGTAATTCTTTATTGGGATTGTTCTCGAAAGCATTAATCATAGAAATTGATTTGGAGTTTACTCCGAAATATTGAGCGATCGCAATTTTATTGTTTTTGGGACACCATGCAATTGAACGGATTGGTGTTTCTTCCTGACCGATTTGGGTCATAGATTTTTCTCCGTTGGAAATATTCAGATAAATTATTTCACTTAACCTGTTTAGTATGGCTATCGTGGTTCCGGCTGGAGACCAGGTTAATGGATTTATGCCGTCTGATTGTATGGAAGGCATTAGCAACCAGCTATTTTCTTCATTTCCGTTTTTGTTGAAAATTTTTACAATAGTATTTTCGTTGTCGTTCTCAACAAATGCAATTAAATTGCCATCAGGAGACCATTTTGGAGGTAAAGTCGAATTGCCTATCTTAAAAGAACTTCCATGAAATGAGGTTTTCATTACATGATTACTTTTATTGATGAACACAATGTTACCTGTCAGGCCTGCTCTGATTTCATTACAAATAACTTCTGTTTCTTTAATCGTATCTTCTTCATCTTTAGAGCACCCTGTATAAATAAAAGAAATAAAAAACAGCATCAAAAAACAATAAAATACAAGTGTCGTTTTCATTTTTGAATTTCAATTTCTAAAAAGAATTTTCCCGCATTTTACAAACCATTTCGTCCAATTGCCTTATTGCTGATAAAGCAGGCTTTTTTACAGCTTAAACATTAATAGAAGCTGTATGTATTTTCTGAGGCAGGTATGAGTTTTAAGTCGGAAAATGGTTTCCAATTATCAATTTGTTTGATTTGCAAATCTGTTTCGTTCCCATCAATTTTTATATCCAAATATTTCCCATCATTTGATACTGGTCCTGAATTGGTAATTAATCCGAGTTCGGGAACAAGGTTTACACTTTCAATCCCTTTATTTCCTCCATATCTTACAAAATAGGATTGGTCGCGGGTTACAAAAAATACACCTGAACCATCTTTTGCCCAAAGGAAAGATCTTCGATCCTCGTAATCCGGAATACCGGTCCATAGTTCCGGTTTAATTTTAGGGAAAGGTATCTCTTGTGAAAAAATATGGTTCCCTGTTTTCACATCAAAAAATGAGATGCAATGTTTATAGGTCAGATTTAAAAGTTCACCACTGTCAACAAAGTAATAAACGGCAATAATTTCTTCATTTGGAGAAGGGGCATAATTCCATGCCCCTAACCAGATTTGCGTGCTACCTAATATTGCTATTAAAACCTCATCAGGAGTCTTAAGTATTTTTTCTGTTCCGTCCATATTTATCAACATTGCAAATTGATTTGGAAATGAAGTAAGTATTTTATTAACTTTTGGCAGCCAGTAAACAGCATATAACCGTCCACCCATATCATTATCCCGATAATGCCCGAAAGTTGACCGGGCAGTTAAATCAGGATTGCAGATTTCAAACCTAAAATTCCAGTTTTTTGCTGAAGTGGCATTGTAGTAAATTTCATCCGGCTTTTTTGTTTCATAAGTAGAAATTACTTTCAGAATATCCTGATTATCAGCACTCCATGCGGCACTTACTGTTCTTTCAATGGTAACAGTTTCAGGAAACAGATCATCGTTACACCCGTTTAGTGATGAATACAGGATTACAGCAAAAATCAATACCAGGGATTTATTAAATAGGATATGTTTCACTGTTTTCATTAGAGAGTCTTAATTAGCATTGCAGTGGCACTATTGGCAAGGACAAACTTTAATGCAGGTTCTAAATCATCACGAAGCCAAACATACATTCTGTTACCTGGAGACACCTGAACGGCAGCCAGGGATATTGA
>NZ_JAWLCI010000103.1:0-8602 GCF_041687215.1 Mariniphaga sp. | reverse complement strand
TTGTTAAAAAGTAGTCCCTCCAAGTTCACCCGGAAAAAGAGAGTTGCAGCAATTTAGTTGCAGCTCTTTTTTTTAGCACCTGTTTCGTGCACACGGACTATTCGTTACAAACAACCCAAATAAACCACCGAAAACAAAACTTTGAATTACATCCTTTTGGGAAAGCGAATCCATGTAAAGGCCTTCGGTAAAATAGAAAAAGGCAAATCCGGCAACAGCTCCAAGCACAATTCCCAAAATTGTTCTGCGCAACTGTTTCGATTTTAAAATTCCTTTTATTCCCTTGTTTTCCGGATGAAGCTCCAGCTTTTTTGTTTCGATTTTCATTTCTGTGATATTTAATCATGCAAATATATAGATTTTTGGAGATTTGTTCAGAAGAATCGATAGTTTATCAGGTGATGATTTAAAAAGAAATTACAATAAAATTTTGAAATTGCTAAATACCCAAACTGAATACAAATTATCCCTGAAAGAGCGCAAGGCCATTGAAGAGGCTATGGAAGAAAGCAAAAAAGGAAATATTCTGACACATGAACAGGTTTTGGCTGAAGCAAAGCAAAAATACTCCAATTTAAAATTCGAGTGACGAATAATTTTTTTCTATCTTTCGCCTCCAAAACGGAACTATGCCAAAATTCCCGCATTACCTGCAACCCGACGCCATGGACTGCGGTCCGACCTGTTTACGGATCGTGGCCAAATATTTTGGGAAGCACTACAACCTGGAAACGTTGCGGGAACTCACCTGGAAAACACGCGAAGGCGTTTCGTTACTTACCATTTCTGATGCCGCCGAAAAAATCGGGTTTCGTACACAAGGCGTGCGCGTAACGCTCGAACAACTTATGGAGGCGCCGCTTCCGGCCATCATCCACTGGACACAGAACCACTTTGTGGTGCTTTATAAAATTAAAAAGAAAAGGAGCAGGGCGGGGGCTGAGTTTTATGTTTCAGACCCGGCACATGGCTTGTTAAAATACAGCCGCGAAGAATTTTTAAAATACTGGGCGTCCACGCAACAGGAAGGTGAGCCGGCAGGAATTGCACTGCTTTTGGAACCCACTTCCGATTTTTATGTGGAAGAAGGCGAAAAATTGAACAAAACCGGTTTCCGGTATCTATTTTCTTATCTGAAACCTTACAAAAAACTAATTACCCAGTTGTTGCTCGGTTTTCTAACCGGCAGTATCCTCAGCCTCATTTTCCCCTTTCTCACGCAGGCCATTGTGGATGTGGGTATCACCACCAACAACCTCAGTTTTATTGTGCTGGTGCTCATTGCGCAGTTGGTGTTAACCGTGAGCCAAACCGCCGTGGGTTTTATTCGCAGTTGGATTATGCTCCACACCAGTACGCGGGTGAGCATTTCGCTCATTTCCGATTTTCTCATCAAACTGATGAAACTGCCCATCCATTTTTTCGATACCAAACTCATCGGCGACCTTCGCCAGCGCATCGACGACAACCAGCGCATCCAGAGTTTCCTCACAGGAAATCTGGTGAGCATGTCGTTCGGCATTTTCATTTTTATCATTTACAGTTTTGTAATGGCCTATTACGACTGGACCATCCTGCTCATTTTTTACGTTGGAAGTGCGCTGTACGTTTTGTGGATTTTATTATTCCTGAAAAAACGAAAGGAAATCGATTACAAACGGTTTAACGTGGCATCGGCCAACCAGAGCAACGTTTACCAGTTGATTACCGGCATGCAGGAAATTAAGCTGAACAACTGCGAAAAACAGAAACGGTGGGAGTGGGAACGCATTCAGGCCAAACTTTTCCGGGTAAGCGTGCGCGGACTGATGCTGAACCAGAATCAGCAGGCGGGTTCAATGCTAATCAACCAGATAAAAAATGTCCTCATTTCGTTCATTGCCGCCAAAGGTGTGGTGGAAGGAAACATGACCCTGGGGATGATGATGGCCATACAATATATAATAGGTCAGCTAAACGGGCCCATTAACGAATTTATCGGTTTTATCCAGGCCGGACAGGATGCCAAAATCAGTTTGGAGCGGCTGGGCGAAATCCATCAACATGACGATGAGGAGAATACGGAAATTCAAAAAAATTACGAACTGCCTGAACGGAAAAACATCTCCATGTCGGGTGTTTCGTTCCATTACGAAGGGCCCAAGTCGCCGCGCGTGCTGAACAATATTCAGCTTAACATTCCTGAAAACAAGGTAACCGCCATCGTGGGCGCCAGCGGAAGCGGTAAAACCACGCTCATTAAACTGATGCTCGGTTTTTATCCGCCTTACGAGGGAAAAATTGAAATTGGCGGCATTGGTCTGCAGCAATTCAACATGGAAATGTGGCGCAGCAACTGCGGCGTGGTGATGCAGGACGGATTTATCTTTTCCGACAGCATAGCCAACAATATTGCCGTGGCCGACGATTATCCCGACCGCGAAAAACTGCGCCGGGCAGTTGAAATTGCCAACATTGGCGAATACATCGAAAGCCTGCCGTTGCGGTACAACACCAAAATAGGGCAGGAGGGAACCGGTCTGAGCCAGGGGCAGAAGCAACGCATTTTAATTGCCCGTGCCGTTTACAAAGACCCGCGCTTCCTCTTTTTCGACGAGGCCACCAACGCCCTCGATGCCAACAACGAGAAAGTGATTATGGAAAACCTGTCCGGATTTTTTGAAGGCCGGACTGTGGTAACTGTTGCCCACCGGCTGAGTACGGTTAAAAATGCCGACCTCATTGTAGTGCTTGACAAGGGCGAAATTGTGGAAACCGGATCCCACAACGAACTGGCTGCCAAAAAAGGTGCGTATTATGAGCTGGTTAAGAATCAGTTGGAGTTGGGAAATTAGGAGCCTCCTTTTTATTCCCCCAAGGGGGAAGAGAGGATAAGAATTAAAATTATAATGGATAAAGAAGAAATACAGAAATCATCCTCATCGGGTTCCCCCCTCGGGGGAAAATCCGCCGATTGGCGGAATGGGGGCTCGGTGGAAATTAGGTCCGACGAGGTGCAGGAAATCCTGGGAACACCACCGCGCTGGATCATCCGCTGGGGAATTACCATTATGCTACTGGTGGTGATGGTTTTGCTTGCTGGTAGCTACTTTTATAAGTATCCCGATCTGATAACCTCCCGTGTAACTATCGTTTCGGAAAATCCGCCTGTTCAAATTGTAGCCAAATCGAACGGCAAACTCGATCAGCTTTTTGTCGGGAATAATCAGCAGGTGGAAGCGGGTGAAATTTTAGGGTTGATTGAAAACACGGCGAATTACAATGATGCCTACCGGTTACTGGCCAAACTCGATTCCGTTGAAACCTGGTTTGAAAATCCTGAGAAGTTCAATGAAATTTCCTTTTCTGAAAACTACAGTCTGGGACAATATCATTCTTATTTTTCGGCATTTGTAAGCCAATTGCGGAGTTACCAGACTTTTCTCTCATTCAATCCATACAGCCAACGTATTGAATCGCTTCAACGTCAGGTTCAGGACTACCGGAACTATTTTGAAAAATTAAGGGAACAAATCAATGTACTCCGGCAGGATTATGAACTGGCTTTTAACCAGTTTTACCGCGATTCCACACTTTACCGGCAGCAAATCATGTCGGAATTGGATTATGAGAAATCGCAAGCTGCTATGCTGAAACAAAAATACGCTTACCAAAGTGCCATGACCGGTCTCGCCAACACACAAATTACAATGAACAACCTGCAGCAACAAATTCAGGAGCAGGATGTGCTAAAAGCCGAAGCAGGCAGTCAGATGCTTGCAACATTAAAAGAACGTTACGACAATTTGGTAAATCAGCTCAAAGAATGGGAACAATTGTTTATTCTGAAAACCCCCATTTCGGGGCAGATAACGTTTACCAGTTTCTGGAGTACCAATCAATATGTAAATGCGGGGAATGTTGTGTTTACAGTAGTTCCCGAAAAAGAACAAACCATTATTGGCCGGGCTATTGTGCCCATTGCCGGCGCTGGTAAAATTGAGTTAGGCCAGCGCGTAAACATCAAACTTGACAATTATCCGCACATGGAATATGGTATAGTTGCCGGAAGGGTTACCAACATTTCCATGGTGCCGGTAACAACCGAACAGGGCGCGTTTTACACTGCTGAAATTGCGTTGGTAAACAACCTTGTAACCAACTATAACCGGGAGCTTCCGTTTAATCAGGAGATGCAAGGCGTTGCAGAAATTGTTACAAAAGATCGCCGCCTGATTGAACGTCTTGTAGAACCTCTGGTTTCGGTTATCAGGGAAAGAATGTAATCCCTTCACTTCATACACTTTTCAATCTTAATTTTTTGAAAAAAAAGTTCGAAAAGATTTGTTCTTTTTTGAAAATTAGTACTTTTGCGTGCCGTTTTTCAAAGGTAAACTCATTTTTACTGCTGAAAACCATTGCAGTTATTGAAATTTAACATACTTTTGCAGTCCGTTTTTGGATTGATTATTAATTACATAAAAGACAGGTATTTATGCCAACGATTCAACAGTTAGTTAGAAAAGGAAGACAAAGTAAGGTGGAGAAAAGCAAATCTCCGGCTCTTGATTCATGTCCGCAACGACGCGGGGTATGTGTACGTGTTTACACAACAACCCCAAAAAAACCAAACTCGGCTATGCGTAAAGTAGCCAGGGTGAGGCTTACCAACGGAAAAGAGGTGAACGCCTATATTCCTGGAGAAGGCCACAACCTTCAGGAGCACTCCATTGTACTGGTGCGTGGCGGAAGGGTAAAAGATCTTCCCGGTGTACGTTATCACCTGGTGCGTGGTGCGCTTGATACAGCAGGAGTTGAAGGGCGTTTGCAACGTCGTTCGAAATATGGTGCGAAAAGACCGAAAAAATAAAATAAAAAAATTAATTGTAAATTCGTTATTTACAGTGGTTTGGTTGAGTAAGGGAATCTCTCAAGTCTTCCGGAGATGAACTGAAGACCGCCTTAGGGCAACCGATTTAAATAACACTAAAATTGAAAAAATGAGAAAGACAAAACCAAAGAAGCGAATTCTTCTACCGGACCCAAAGTTTAACGATACCTTGGTAACCCGGTTTGTCAACGATTTGATGAGAGATGGAAAAAAGTCTGTAGCTTATGCTATTTTCTACGACACACTTGAAATAGTGGAAAAACGCGTAAAAGAAACTGAACTTTCTCCACTCGAAGTCTGGAAAAAAGCCCTCGAAAATATTACTCCCGCTGTGGAGGTAAAAAGCCGACGTGTAGGTGGTGCTACTTTCCAGGTTCCAATGGAAATCAGAGCTGAAAGAAAAACAGCCATCAGTATGAAAAACCTGATTTTGTTTGCCCGCAAACGTTCTGGTAAATCTATGGCTGATAAATTATCTGCAGAAATTGTTGCTGCTTTTAACAACGAAGGTGGAGCTTATAAAAAGAAAGAAGATACTCACCGTATGGCTGAAGCAAACCGTGCTTTTGCTCACTTCAGATTTTAGTTTGGTCTTGGAAAAATGGTAAATGGTTTGGATTAGATAATTGGTAAAAAGAAAATGGCTAAACAAGATCTTAAATATACAAGAAATATAGGCATCATGGCGCACATCGATGCGGGGAAAACAACCACTACAGAACGTGTATTGTTCTATACCGGTTTGACCCACCGCCTTGGTGAAGTGCACGATGGTGCCGCAACAATGGACTGGATGGAGCAGGAGCAGGAACGAGGCATCACAATCACCTCGGCTGCCACTACTACATTCTGGAAATACAACGATCAGGAACATAAAATCAACATAATCGATACTCCCGGACACGTCGATTTTACTGTGGAAGTAGAACGTTCACTAAGAATTCTCGACGGAACGGTTGCACTTTTTTGTGCAGTTGGCGGAGTTGAGGCCCAATCGGAAACGGTTTGGCGTCAGGCCGAAAAATACGGTGTTCCTCGTATCGCTTTTATTAATAAAATGGACCGTCAGGGTGCCGATTTCTACAATGTTTACAAAGAAATCAAAGAAAAATTAGGTGCTAATCCTGTTCCGGTTCAAATTCCAATTGGTGCTGAAGAGAAATTCGAAGGAATTATCGACCTTATTGAAATGAAGGCTGTACGTTGGTACGAAGATGAAACCATGGGAACAAACTATAGCCTCGAAGAGATTCCTGCTGATTTGGTAGAACAGGCTGAGGAATGGCGAGGTAAACTGGTGGAATCGGCTGCCGAGGTGGACGACGCCTTGCTTGAACGTTATTTCGATGACCCGGAATCTATTACCAAAGAAGAAATGCTTTCAGTAATCCGGCAGGCAACTATCGAAGGAGTTATTATCCCTTTGATGTGTGGTTCAGCCTTTAAAAACAAAGGTGTTCAGCGTTTACTCGATGCAGTTTGTGCATTCCTGCCAAGTCCGCTCGATAATGGAGATGTAACGGGTATTAATCCTGATATCAATAAAGAGGTAAAACGTACGGCCAATGTGGAAGAACCAATGGCAGCGCTGGCGTTTAAAATTGCCACCGACCCCTTTGTTGGCCGATTGGCTTATATGCGTGTTTATTCAGGTAAAATAGAAGCAGGTTCGCAGGTTTTAAATACCCGTACAGGTAAAAAAGAACGCATTTCCCGCCTGTATCAGATGCATTCCAATAAACAAAATCCAAAGGATGTTATTGAAGCCGGAGATATTTGTGCAGCAGTTGGTTTTAAAGACATTCGCACCGGCGACACTCTTTGTGATGTAAAACATCCGATTACACTGGAAAGTATGGATTTTCCGGAACCTGTAATCGGAATTGCCGTTGAGCCGAAATCGCAAAAAGACCTCGACCGTTTGTCCAATGGACTGGCTAAATTGGCAGAAGAAGATCCAACATTTCAGGTTCACACCGACCATGATTCGGGTCAAACCGTAATTCGTGGAATGGGTGAATTGCACCTGGAAATTATTGTCGATCGTCTTCGCAGAGAATTTAAGGTGGAATGTAATCAGGGTGCTCCGCAGGTAGCATATAAAGAAGCTATCAGCCAACCGGTTGAATTGCGCGAAGTATTTAAAAAACAAACCGGTGGCCGTGGTAAATTTGCTGATATTGTGGTAAATATTGAACCTGCTGAAGAAGGAAAAACCGGTTTGGAATTTATCGACAAAGTAAAAGGAGGAAACATTCCGCGTGAATACATTCCTTCCGTTGAAAAAGGTTTCGCCAACGCCATGTCAAATGGTCCGCTTGCAGGATTCCCGGTTGACAGTTTAAAAGTTACATTGCTCGATGGTTCATACCACGCAGTGGACTCCGATCAGCTGGCATTTGAGATTTGTGCGCGGCAGGCATTCCGGCATGCAGCTTCAAAAGCCAAACCAAAATTGCTTGAACCCATAATGAAACTGGAGATTGTTACTCCTGAAGAATATATGGGCGATATTATTGGTGACCTGAACCGCCGTCGCGGAGATGTAACCGGCATGATGAGCAAAGGGAACGCCCGCGTGATTCATGCAAAAGTTCCGCTGGCCGAGCAGTTTGGATATGTAACCGTATTGCGGACTTTATCATCAGGAAGGGCAACTTCATCTATGGAGTTCAGTCATTACCAGGAAGTTCCGCGCAATCTGGCAGAAAAAGTGCTGGAAAATGTACAGGGTAAAGTTGATTTATTATAAATAATTTTAACAGAGTTCTCAAAATGAGCCAAAAGATCAGAATTAAGCTGAAATCGTACGATCACAATTTGGTTGACAAATCGGCTGAGAAGATCGTTAAAACAGTAAAAAGCACTGGTGCTGTGGTTAGCGGACCAATTCCGTTGCCTACCCACAAAAGGGTGTTCACTGTTTTACGTTCTACCTTTGTAAATAAAAAATCAAGGGAACAGTTTCAGTTGTCATCTTACAAACGTTTGATCGACATTTACAGCTCAACGGCAAAAACTATTGACGCCTTAATGAAGCTGGAATTGCCCAGTGGTGTTGAAGTAGAAATTAAAGTTTGATAATTTAAAAATGTAGTCGAAATGGCTGGTATTATTGGAAAAAAAATCGGAATGACATCCGTATTCAGTGTTGAGGGGAAAAATATCCCATGCACTGTGATTGAAGCCGGTCCCTGTGTGGTTACACAGGTTAAGACCCAGGAGAAAGAAGGCTACGACGCGTTGCAACTTGCTTACGGCGACAAAAAAGAAAAAAGAGCTACGAAACCTGAATTCGGGCACTTTAAAAAAGCCGGAACAACGCCAAAGCGCGAAGTAGTTGAGTTTAAAAACACCTACCAGGAAAAATACAAACTGGGAGATTCTGTCAATGTTGATATTTTCCACGAACTGGATTATGTTGATGTAGTTGGCATTTCAAAAGGTAAAGGTTTTCAGGGAGTAGTAAAACGTCACAACTTTCGTGGCGTAAACGACGCAACCCATGGGCAGCACAACAGGTTGCGCGCACCGGGTTCTATTGGTGCATCATCATGGCCAAGCCGCGTTTTTAAAGGAATGCGAATGGCTGGACGAACCGGTAACGAAACCGTTACCATTGAAAACCTGATGGTGATAAAGGTGGTTCCTGAAAAGAATTTGATAGTGGTGAAAGGTTCAGTGCCTGGCGCCAAAGGTTCATACTTAATTATTAGGAAACAATGGAACTAA
>NZ_JAWLCI010000102.1:0-9549 GCF_041687215.1 Mariniphaga sp. | reverse complement strand
TAAATAATCAATCACCAGAAACCGGTATTCCTGTCCTGGAACGAATTCTTCAACAATAACTTTTTTGGCAAAATTAAAGGCATTTTCAATGGCAGAAACAAGTTCCTGGCGGCTTTGGATGTTGGTGCTCACAGCAATTCCGTGGTCGGTGTTAACAGGTTTTACCACAGCAGGTAACTGAACTGAATCGAGAATGTCTGGTTTATAACCGCTTGCCAATAAAATTCCTTTGGCATGACTGATGCCGCTTCGCTGAAGGAATTGCCGGGTCATCCATTTGTCGTTGGAAATCCAGTAGGCAATAAGGCTGTTGGCGTCTGAAATGGTGCCTTCATGAATGATGTATTCTTTGTTGTTGGATGTAACTGAGATCAGATTATTTTCGGCATCAATAATTTCGAATGGCAGTTTACGGAGCAAAATTTCGGCAATAATGATTTGCGTGGTGGCTTCAAAATTTTCGTAGCCGGGTAGTGGTGTAAAATTATAGTTGCTGGTTTCCATATTGATATTCCTTTTTAGCTAGCAATTCTGTTTAGATGAAACGAGCCGTCAAAACTATTCTAATATTTACCAGGATTTTGATATCGGCGAATTCCATGTTTTTCCATTGAAAATAAACTACTATTAAAACATGAAAATAACATATTCTATTGGGAATAGTTTTAGGAATTAGAAATAGAACCAATAATTTAAAAATTAAATGAGATGAATGTTGAAATATCAACAATCAGGTATTTTAATGCATTTCCAAAAGTAGTATCTTTGGAAAAATAAATTTTACATGAGTATTGCCTACAGAAATAAAAGAATAAACAGCTATTTCAGATTAATGAAAAACTGGGATACGGAGTCAAAAAAGGATTTAATTATAAAATTGACTAAATCCATCAATGATAGGAATGAAGCCAAATATGATTTTTCTTCTTGTTTTGGTGCCTGGGATGATGAAAGAAGTGCAGATGAAATTATTGAAGAAATCAGAAATTCCAGAGTAAATAACAGAGAAATTGAAGGTTTTTAATGGATTATTTATTAGATACGAACATTTGCATCTACTATTTTAAGGGGCAATTCAAGATTAAAGAAAAGATAGAACAAATTGGATATGAGAGATTTGCTATTTCTGAGATAACTCTCGCTGAATTGATTTATGGTGCTGAGAAAAGTCAGAAAAGGAATAAAAATATTGCAGTCGTGAAGGATTTTTCAGAAAAAATTACCATAATTCCCATATTCGAATCAATAAATATTTACGGGAAGGAAAAAGCGAGGTTGAAAACAAAAGGAACAATTATCAGTGATTTGGATTTATTTATTGGCGCCTCAGCGATATTTAATGGAATGACGCTGGTAACCCAAAATGTCAGGGAGTTTGAAAGAATGGAAAATATTAGAATTGAAAATTGGATTGAAAATTTCTAAAATCTCATTTGATGGCGCAATTCTGAAATATTTCTTCCCAAAAATCTACTCTACTTCAACGTAAACTCCGCTGAAACCGTCACCTTAATATTTTTTCGGGCTGAACTGGTGTTGTGAATTCCGTAACCGGCTACTTCGGTGGAATAGGGTTCAGTAATCTGAAAAACTCCTGCGCGGGCCGAAATAAGTTTATCTACTTTCAAATCGGTGGTGGAAGTGATTTCCGCGGCGCGTTCGTACGCATTTTCGGTGGCTTTTCCCAACAGTTGTTTTTTTATTTCTTCAATTTCGGAGCTGTAAAATTCCATGGTGGAATTGTCGAATGTTACGCCGCCGTCCACAAAAAGTATGGGATCGATGGCAAGTTGTTCTACTTTTTCAATTTCATTCGAAACGATGTAAATGCGTTGGTCGAGGGTGTAGCCGATGTGTCCGCCGGTACCGTATTCTCGGTTTACATTCACCGGGAAAACCTTAAACTCCGAAGCCTGAATCCCGGTTTGTTCCCAAAGTTTCTGGAAATTTTCCAGCTTGCGGGCCATGATTTGGTAACCTTCCTGGGTTCCGGTAAGTGAAACCCGCTCGGAAAAGCTTACCGACCATTTTACGATGTCGCTGTCAAATTCCTCGGTACCGTATCCCACCACGCGAACGGTTTGCTGCACCTGCCTCGATTGCTGGAAAAACCATCCCCAAACGCCGAAAGCAATGATAATAGAAATCCCTAAAATAAAAGCCCACGAATTTTTCATACGAATTATTTTTATGAAACGTAACTTAGCGGCTTGGCGCCTTTGCGAGAAAAAAGTTACAACTTATTTTTCAAGAAATGAAATTATTTTCTGTGCTGTTTATTCTCACCCAATCACTACGTTGATTATTTTTTTGGGAACGAAGATGAACTTGCGAACGGTTTTGCCTTCCAGCCACTTTTGAGCTTTGTAGTCGGCCAAAACTGCTTTTTCAATTTCGGGTTGCAGCATATCAACAGGCAGTTCAATTTTAAATCGCATTTTGCCGTTAAACGAAACCGGATATTCAAAGCTGTCTTCCTGCAGCAGGCTTTCATCCACTTCTGGCCAGGGTTCGTAGGCCAGCGTTTCTTTGTTCCCGTAAATCGACCAAAGTTCTTCTCCCAAATGCGGTGCAAACGGCGAAAGGATTTTGGCAAACGTTTCA
Organism: Mariniphaga sp.; assembly: GCF_041687215.1. Taxonomy (NCBI): domain Bacteria; kingdom Pseudomonadati; phylum Bacteroidota; class Bacteroidia; order Marinilabiliales; family Prolixibacteraceae; genus Mariniphaga; species Mariniphaga sp. Next base: position 6,945 of record NZ_JAWLCI010000102.1, on the reverse strand, counting down.
GCAGTTTGTTTGGTCACTTTTCCTTTTTTAATGGCCAGGTTGTTGAAAACCATCAACGCAGAAATGGCGGTGTTGAACTTCAGATTCTCAATGTCAACCGCAACTTTTCGGATTGTTTGGTGCAGCAGTTTAGCCACTTCCTTGTCTTCTTCGCCATCCACAACATTGCCGGTATCAGCAAAAAAGCGGTGGGCGCGGTTCAGGAAGTTGAAAACCCCTTTTACCCCGTTTTCGGCCCACGGTTTGCGCTCGTCCAGTGGTCCCATAAACATTTCGTACAACCGCAGCGAGTCGGCACCGTACCGTTCAATTACATCGTCGGGATTCACCACGTTTTTCAGCGATTTCGACATTTTGGCCACAATTTGTTTCAGCTCCTCACCGGTTTCGGTATGGAAATATTTGCCGTCGCGTTCTTCTACCAAATCCGAAGAAACCTTGGCGCCGGTTGCTGTTTCGTAGGCAAACGCCAGGATCATTCCCTGATTATACAATTTTTGGAACGGTTCGTCGGTGGAAACAATTCCCAAATCGAACAGAACTTTGTGCCAGAAGCGCGAGTAAAGCAGGTGCAGCACAGCGTGTTCAGCTCCGCCAATATACAGGTCAACCGGCATCCAGTATTTTTCCATTTCCGGGTCGAAAATGCGTTGATCGTTAAATGGATCAATGTAACGCAAATAATACCAGCACGAACCCGCCCACTGCGGCATGGTGTTGGTTTCGCGGCGGCCCTTGCGTCCGTTTTTGTCGGTTACGTGTAGCCATTCTTTGGCATTGGCCAGTGGCGATTCACCCGAATCTCCGGGCGAATATTTTTCCAGTTCGGGCAGCAGCAATGGCAATTCGGCGTCGTCGAGCAGCGAAACCTCGCCATCTTCCCAGTGGATTACCGGGAATGGCTCGCCCCAGTATCGCTGGCGACTGAAGAGCCAGTCGCGCATTTTAAAATTTACTGTAGCTGTTCCCAGCCCCCGTTTTTCCAGCCAGTCAATGGTTTTTTTGATACCTTTTTCTTTGTTCAGCCCGTTAATGTTCAATCCGGTTTCTTCGCTGGAAGAATTAATATATTCTCCGTCTTCGGTCCAGCATTTGTCGCCGGCCAGAATTTCTTCGCGGCCTTCAACATCTTTTGGGTCGAGAATGCAAATGATTGGAATGTCGAATTCTTTGGCAAATTCAAAGTCGCGGGTGTCGTGTGCCGGAACCGCCATGATGGCACCGGTACCGTAACCCATCAAAACATAGTCGGCAATCCAGATGGGGATGGGCTGGTTGTTCACCGGATTAATGGCGTAACGGCCTGTAAACACACCTGTTTTTTCCTTGGCCAGGTCGGTGCGGTCCAAGTCCGATTTTAATGCTGCAGCATTGATATATTTTTCTACTTCTTCTTTTTTCTTTGGAATGGTAATTTCTCCGGCCAGCTCGTGTTCAGGCGCAATGACCATGTAAGTTGCGCCAAAAAGCGTATCGGGTCGCGTGGTGTAAACCCGCAGTTTTTTGTTCAGCCCGTCAATCTGAAAATCAATTTCGGCGCCGGTGGATTTGCCAATCCAGTTTTTCTGCATGTCAATCACACCGGCAGGCCAGTCGAGGAATTCCAATCCCTTCAACAAACGTTCGGCATAATGAGGAATGCGCAACAACCACTGTTTCAGGTTTTTTCGTGTCACCGGATGTCCACATTTCTCGTGCGAACCGTCGGTTAACACTTCCTCGTTGGCGCAAACCGTTTTGCACGAATCACACCACCACACCTGGGCGTTGTCGTAATAGGCCAATCGTTTTTCAGAGATGTATTCGGTTATCGCAATTTCACCTTTTTCTTTTATTTCTTCAGGAATGGGAAGTTCTGAAATAGGCCTTCCTTTTTGTTGTTCTTTATCGAACCAGGTGTTGTACAGTTGTTTAAAAATCCACTGTGTCCATTTAAAATAGTGCGGGTCGGTGGTGTTGATTTCGCGGTCCCAGTCGTAGCTCAGGCCAATGGCTTTTATTTGCCTGCGGAAATTATCGCAGTTTTTATTGGTAGTGATGGCCGGGTGAGTGCCGGTTTGCATGGCGTATTGTTCTGCCGGCAATCCAAAAGCATCGTAGCCCATAGGATGAAGCACGTTAAAACCCTTCATCCGTTTGTACCTGCTCATAATATCGGTTGCGGTATAACCTTCAGGATGTCCTACATGCAAACCTGCTCCCGAAGGATAGGGAAACATGTCGAGAATGTAATATTTCGGTTTAGAAAAATCGTCAGGCGTTTTAAAGGTTTTGTTTTCTTCCCAGTATTTCTGCCACCGGGGTTCTATTTTCGCGAAATTGTATTCCATTTTTTTGATGTTACTTAAAATTCCGGTTTGAAGGCGCAAAGATAAAAAAATGATTGGTGGAGAAGGAGGAAAGTAAAGGGCAAAAAAAAGCGCTTTGAAAAGCGCTTTCTACGAGTTTGAAGTTTTTTAATACGAAACAATTGGATCAAGTGCTTTCGCCTGATCTACAAAATCAGAAACTTGTTTTAAAGCTGGAACAGCGCGGGTAATTTTCTTTTCTTCCTGAACTTCAACCAGTTTGGCATGAAGGTTTTCAGCATTGCGGTTTCTCAACTCTTTTACGGTGTCAACACCGGCTGCTTTCAATAATTCAGCAAACTGGGAACCAATTCCCTTTATGCGGAATAAATCTGCCATGTTAACCCAGTCTAAAACTTTTGCCTCGTCGATGCCTGAATCGGCAGCCAGGTTTTTTCTTCCGGCTTTTGTTGCTCCAGTTTCGAGTAATCCTTCGACTGTTTGAACTCCTGCACCAGCTAATTTTTCAGCAAAGGCTGGTCCAATTCCTTCAATCTCTGTGATTTTCTTCGTCATAATTATTTTAGTTAATGTTAAACGACTAAAAGCCAAATTTTTTTTCCAATCCACCAAGAAGTTTGTCTTTTACTGATCCTTTAATTAAATCACCCAGTAAATCCTGAACTCCTTCCTTGTTGTCTTTTCCTTTTTCAGATGCAAAACTACCAAGCTTGTTAATGATAAAAGGAACAGCAAAACCCGCTACTTTTGCGGCAACTTCTTTTGGAAGTCCAACTTTTGCAGCCAGATTTCCAACCGAGTTGTTAATGAGGTTGTTGGCAAAACCAGTTGAGGCTCCTCCTTTTCCAAAAAGTGAAAGAATGTCGTCAAACTGCCCTTGTTTTGCTTTTTCTGCCAACCCATTTTTAATAGTTTCTGCAACAACTCCAGATGCGTTTTTTGCATTTTCTGGTTGTAAGTCGGTTTTACCGGCTAATTGGTTAGCCAGTTCACCTTTTACTGAATTTAAAAAATCGTTGAGCATACTGTTTGTTTTTAAAATTTCCTGAAGGTACTTAAAATTTTAAAAATTAGTGTAACTTCCGTTCATAATAAAAATGAAAATATGAGTAACGAAAAGCTTTTGCAAGTTTTAGGTTCTTCTTATCAGTTTAAAGGAGATTCAATTTTAATGGGTTCAGCTATTTGCGGAGATGGTTTTCAAAGTAGTACACAAATTCGGTTGCCTTTAAAGACCATGAACCGGCACGGACTAATTTCAGGAGCTACCGGAACGGGGAAAACCAAAACATTACAGGTTGTTGCAGAGAATCTGTCAAATGCCGGAGTGCCGGTACTTGTAATGGATATTAAAGGTGATTTGAGTGGACTTGGAGCACCTGGCTCCATGAATCCGGTTATCGAATCGCGGGCAAATACCATTGGAATGAATTGGGAAGGGAAAGCTTTTCCTCTTGAATTTTTGAGTATTTCAGAAGAACCCGGAGCGAAGTTGCGCGCAACGGTTTCGGAATATGGCCCGGTACTTTTGGCAAAAATTCTGGACCTGAACGATAATCAAAGTGGTATTTTGTCCATGATTTTTAAATATTGCGACGACCGTGGCCTTCCACTTCTTGATTTTAAAGATTTGAAAAGTGTTCTGAATTATATTCAGGGTGAGGGGAAAGAGGAATTTAAAACTGAATATGGATTTGCCCACACTTCTTCGGTAGGATTAATCATGCGAAACATTATAAAACTGGAACAACAAAGCGCCAATGAGTTGTTCGGCGAACCTTCTTTCGATGTTTTTGATTTAATGCAACAAACTCCTGCCGGAGAAGGCATAATTAGTGTAATCCGGCTTACCGATATGCAAAGTAAACCCAACCTGTTCAGTACTTTTATGCTTTGTTTGCTGGCAGAAATTTTCCAGAAAATGCCCGAACTGGGCGACCCGAAAAAACCTGAACTTGTTATTTTTATTGATGAAGCACACCTCATTTTTAAAAATGCCTCCAAAGAACTGCTCGATCAGTTGGAAATGACCATTAAACTCATCCGTTCAAAAGGAGTAGGTATCTTTTTTGTTACGCAATCGCCCAACGATATTCCTGCATCTATTTTAGGTCAATTGGGAACCAAAATTCAACATGCACTGCGTGCTTTTACTGCCAAAGACCGTAAAGCAATCAAACTGGCAGCCGAAAATTATCCCTATTCAGCTTTTTATCAGGTAGATGAATTGATTACCCAGATAGGAATCGGGGAAGCTTTTATTTCAACTTTAGATGAAAAAGGAAGGCCAACCGAACTGGTGCACACGCTAATCCGCCCCCCATATTCGCGAATGGATGTTTTAACGGCGGCTGAGATAGAGCGAATTCATGGCAAATCGGAAATGATTAAAAAATACAATGTTGATTACGACCGCGAAAGTGCCTATGAAATTTTACTGGAGCGAATTGAAGAAAAAGCAAGGCGGGAAACTTACCGATCCGAACCGCAGGAAACTACCTCAGGGAGAACATCCACCAGAAGGACTTCAACCCGATCGTCAAGAACAACCTCTACTTTCGAGAAGATTCTGAAAAGCCAGGTTACCACTACCATAGCAAGGGAAGTTGCCCGCGGACTGCTTGGTGTTTTAGGTTTGAAATCCACCACCCGGAGAAGATAATCAGATGGCATCTGGTTCGAAGGTATTTCCATCGTTTAAATTTCCGGTGGAAAAACCTTTTCGGAACCAGCTCATGCGCTGATCAGAAGTTCCGTGGGTGAAAGAATCGGGAACCACGTAGCCCTGCGATTGCATTTGAAGTCGGTCGTCGCCCACAGCCTGGGCTGCATTAAATGCTTCTTCCAAATCGCCTTCCTCCAAAATATTTTTCATTTTCTGAGCATGATGTGCCCAAACTCCTGCATAAAAATCGGCTTGCAATTCCAATCTCACTGTTAATTCGTTGTACTGATTTTTGCTGACTTGTTGCTGAAGAGAATGCACCTCGCCTAAGGTGCCAAGCTGTTTTTGCACATGGTGCCCTACCTCGTGAGACACAATATACGCAATGGCAAAGTCACCTCCGGCGCCCAGTCTTTCCTGAAGTTGCTCCAGAAAAAGCAAATCGATGTAAATGCGATCGTCGCCCGGGCAATAAAACGGGCCGGTAGCTGCACTGGAAAACCCACAGGCTGATTGCACCTGCCCACTAAAAAGCACAAGGTTGGGTTCATGGTATTGCAACCCCATTTCACTAAAAAGTTTGTGCCAAACATCTTCTGTGTCGGCCAGAACAACCGAAATAAATTCAGCCAGCTCTTCTTCGTGTGCAGAGGGAACGTAACTGGAAGCAGCTTCTGTAGGTTCATTTCCCGACTGTAAAAAGTTTAATGCCATTTGAGGATCGCCACCCAGCAACACATAAAATACCAGGGCAACAACCGCAAAGAGACCTCCCCTGATTCCAACTTTTTTTCCGGTTGACATTCCCCGCCTGTCTTCAACGTTTGAGCTTTGTCTTCTGCCTTTGTAACGCATTTTTTATTGAATTAAACGAGTGAATAGAACATTTTGCATTATTTACATTCAGGATTTTTTACCCTTGAAGAGTTCGGTTTCCAGAGGTGGCCATTTCATATTCAGGTTTGTGAGAGTTTCCAGAACGGTTTTTGCCACAAAGTATAGTTTTTGCCAGTTTGTATCAGCAGGTACTACCTGCCATGGAATGGTATTGCATCGAGTAATTATTTTTTCATAAACCCCCAGGTAGGCATCAAATTTTTTCCGGGTTTCCCAGTCGCCATCGTTATGTTTCCAAAACTTTCTTTCCAGTTCAATACGTTCTTTTAAACGTTTTTTCTGAACCTCCGGCGAGACATTCAGGAAAAACTTTAAAACTTTTGTGCCATTGTGTTCCAGTAGCTTTTCAAAGTGGTTAATTAACTCATACCGGGCTTCAATGGTTTCCTCCGGGAAAATTTTTTCAACTGTTGGAACCAGAATATCTTCGTAATGAGAGCGAATAAAAACCTGAATGGTTCCTTTTGCCGGCGAATGTTTGTGCACACGCCATAAAAAATCATGCGTATATTCTTCGGGAGTAGGTTTTTTAAAACTTTTTATGGAATATCCCACCGGGTTACAATATTTTAGCAACCCGCGGGTTAGACCGTCCTTGCCAGATGCATCCAGTCCCTGCAGAATAATTAATAAACTGTGTTTCTCTTCAGCGTGCATTAAATACTGAAATTCACCAATTTGCTTTAAAATCTGCTTTGTTACATCTTTTGTTTCTTTTTTATTGAGGTCCGGATCATGAGTTTTGTAATTCATTGCTGAAACTTTAAGTGGTTAAAAATATCACATGATATGATTTGGTTTGAAATATAGCAAAAAAAAGGATTTGAAATACAGAGGAATTGTATTATTTACATTTATTTCCGGGAATGTTGGAGACAGGAATAATCAATGAATTTTTCGGGTTAAAAAACCGGTAAGCCCAAATTTAAAAAAAATGTAATTTTTTGTGCCTGTTTTAATTTCAAATTATAATTTAAAGGTGAATTATTATACATTTGTGTAATTTGATTTTTCTCCTAAAAATATACATTTACCCCGTTTCTTATTTTGAACACAAGTTTTACAGGACTACTG